>NZ_ACPC01000011.1:0-16687 GCF_000175075.1 Bacillus sp. m3-13 | reverse complement strand
GTTTTTTATATAGATTTAGTTGTTTGGTTGCTTAATTTAACCTGATTAGTTTTATTTCTAGTTACTAGCATTAAGAAGTAGCTCAATACTCCAAATAAACAAGAGATAATTAAAGCGTGTAAAAGTGCTACAAAGATATTTAAGTTGGTTAGCACAACTAATGCTCCGGTTGTAGCTTGGGAAAGTACTAGAATGGAGCAAATGATCCAGCCAATTTTTATAACAGGCTGATGCTTGTATTTCTTAAAAGCAAGCATCGTGACATATACAATCCACACGACAATTAGTCCGGCCGCAGCTCGGTGTCCCATTTGAATCCATTCATGCATTTGGGTGGGAATCCCCAGTCCGTTCCGTGTACAGCTTGGCCAACTTGGGCATGCTAAGCTTGCGCCAACATGTCTAACTAATGCGCCACTATATACCACCAGATAGCAGTAAACAATAATACCGATAATGTGAAACGACATCCGTCGGTCTACTATCAGCGTTTCAGCATCAAACTTCTTATCTACTTCAAAAATGAGCAGTGTAAGAAGGAAGACGGAGGCAAATGAAATGAGGGAAATCCCAAAATGAAGTGCCAGTACTGCAGATGATTGTCCCCACATAACAGCAGCAGCTCCAATTAGAGCTTGTAAGATTAATACCAGAAAGGATAAAAGGGCCAAAAATTTTGTCTCTCGCTTATGGCCAATTGCTTTCCAAGCCCAAACTGCTAGAGTAAGAACCATAAGAGCGGCTAATCCTGAAACAATACGGTGACTTAACTCAACAATTAGAGCAAAGTCAATATTGCTTGGAATTAGTTCGCCATGACATAGGGGCCAAGATCTTCCACACCCCATTCCAGAACCGGTTTTTGTAACAAGTGCTCCCCCGATCAGAACAAAAAGCATGACAATAGACGTGCAAACGGCGAACCATTTTAACAATTTATACACTCGATTCACCTTCTCAGAAAGAATTTGTATCTCCCTTATATAAAAAAAGAAACAGAAATGGTAAAATAATAAACGTCCTCCCAATACTACACAATCTTACGGTAATTGACAATATCCTCAAGCAGTTAACAAGGAGGAAATTATTATCGTGAAAAAGGTTGAATAATGGGGGGGAGTTTGCTAGTAATATATAAGGGAAGTTTGTATTTAGCTCCTTCACTAGAGTGAAAAGCTTCGACAAATCCTATTATATACCGTTTTATTACGCACGGGTTGCAATCTCTCTAGGTGACACAAATTAGTCATATTTTCTTCAAATATAATTCACAAAGTATTTAGCAAATGTGATTTAATATACAGAGAGAATGTTGCCAAGCACTTGTTGCTCGATATGTGGATTAAACCCGCATTATAGTGTGGTAGTGAAAACGCATTCACATGCTCATTTGTACTTTCAAATGATTGCATTAAGGTTCAAAGGAGGAATATAAATGGCAAATTTGAGGACTTTGGACCAAGCGCCTGCTTCATTATCAGATGAACGTCCTCAAGGTATGGAAGTTGCTCCTTCAAAATGGAAAGACTTCTTAGCGCTAATTAAAATTGGAATCGTGAATTCCAATTTCATCACTACGTTTACCGGCCTCTGGTTAGCTATATATTTTACCCAGACAGATGGTTTTATCGCTAATTTGGATATTGTCCTTTTAACTATGATAGGATCTTCACTGGTAGTTGCGGGTTCCTGTAGCTTAAATAACTATATTGACAGAGATATTGATCATCTCATGTCTAGAACCAAAAACCGCCCTACCGTAACCGGAAGAATGAATCCAAAAGGAGCGCTTTATCTTGGTTTGTTCCTTACAGCAGTAGGAACCATCATCCTAGCATTTACAACGATTACAGCAGCTGTAATCGGACTTATCGGGGCTTTCACCTATGTGGTTTTATATACAATGTGGTCAAAAAGGAAAAATACGCTTAACACTGTAATAGGAAGTGTGTCAGGTGCGGTGCCTCCGCTTATCGGATGGGCTGCAGTTGACCCGGGACTATCGTTGATTGCCTGGATATTATTTTTCATCATGTTTGTATGGCAAATACCACATTTCCTTGCCATCGCCATCCGAAGATGCGAGGAATATCGAAATGCAGGCATTCCAATGCTTCCTGTTGTTCATGGCTTTGATATAACAAGAAGACAAATGCTTGTATGGGTTGCCTGTTTATTGCCGCTTCCTTTTTGGTTGTTTGACCTTGGAGCGGGATTAATCGTACTAGCGACTCTGTTGAATTTAGGCTGGCTTGCTCTAAGCATTGCCGGTTTTAAGATGAAGGATGGAATGAAGTGGGCAACATTAATGTTTGTCTACTCGTTAAATTATCTAACTATCTTATTTGTTTCCATGATCATCGTTACCATCTTTTAAGATCAAGGAATATATTTGTACAACAAGAAGAGAGCACGACAGCTATTGCTTATAAAGGGTAGCTGTCTGTTTTCACGCACAACACCTCAAAATTTAAGGGTGAAATTACATAACCTGTGGTATAGTAAACAATGGGTGCGAAATTTGTCCTTTTGAGGTAAAAAGTGTATAGCTGGTATGGTGAAAACCGATTGGCTCTATAATTTGTGATTAGATTCTTTCTCTAAGCTTTGAAGGAATTTATCAATACATTCTACTTCACTCACTAAATATGAAAGAGGGGTTTGATTAGGCTATGAAGAAATGGCTACCTAATTGGCGTATAGTATCACTTTTCAGTGTAATGGCGCTATTCTTAGCAGGCTGTGGTAAACCGTTCTTATCTACACTTCAGCCAGTAGGTGAAGTGGCAGATATGCAAAAATCACTGATTTTGTTAAGCTCAGCAATTATGATTCTTGTAGTAGTTGTGGTTTCTATTATCTTCGTTTACGTTGTGGTGAAATTCCGCCAGCGTAAAGGCGATAAAGAAATAATTCCAAAGCAAGTGGAAGGAAGCCACAAGCTTGAAATCACCTGGACTGTTATTCCGATTTTATTACTTTTAATCTTAGCAGTTCCAACTGTATCTTACACTTTCAACCTAGCTGATGTCAGCGAAATGGATAAGGAAGAGTCTGATGCACTTGTAGTAAACGTTACTGCACATTTGTACTGGTGGGAGTTTGAATACCCAGAGTATGGAGTTGTAACAAGTCAAGACCTTTACGTACCGACAGATGAGAATGTTTACTTCAACTTGGAAGCAAGTCAAGTAAAACACTCATTCTGGATTCCTTCTGCGGGAGGGAAAATGGATACAAACACGGACAACGTTAACCGTTTCTGGTTGAACTTCGATTCAGAGCGCGTTGGTCAAGCTGAAAACCTATTCCACGGTAAATGTGCCGAGTTGTGTGGGCCTTCCCATGCATTGATGGATTTCAAAGTGAAAACCATGCCTCGTGAAGATTTTGATCAGTGGATTGAAAACATGCAAGGCAAAGAGCATGCTGCAGATACTGATCTTGCGCAAGCTGGTGAAGAAATCTTCAACCAAAGCTGTATCACATGTCACGCGGTTGGTGCAGATGCACAAGCTGATGCTGGGGTTGCACCTAACTTAACAAACTTCGGAGACCGCACTAAAATTGCAGGTATATTAGATCATTCTCCAGGAAATCTGGAAAAATGGTTGAAAAATCCTGAAGAAGTTAAACCAGCAAACTTGATGACAAATACTTACGGTAACTTAAATCAAGAAGAGGTTGACGCTCTTGTTGAATATTTAATGTCATTAAAAGTGGACGAAGAATAGATTTTACAGAAAGGGAGGTTACATTGTGAGTACGTTAGCACAGAAAAAAGGCTTTGGCGCAACAGTATGGGATTACCTGACAACAGTAGACCATAAGAAAATCGCCATCCTTTACCTTATTGCCGGCGGTTTCTTCTTTATCGTCGGTGGCTTGGAAGCGATGTTTATTCGTATCCAGCTGGCAGTACCAAATAATGATTTTTTAGCTGCAGGCCTTTATAATGAAATACTTACTATGCACGGAACAACAATGATTTTCCTGGCAGCTATGCCATTATTGTTTGCGTTTATGAACGCAGCTGTTCCTTTACAAATCGGTGCACGTGACGTTGCATTCCCATTCATCAACGCACTAGGTTTTTGGTTGTTCTTCTTCGGAGGAGTATTCCTGAACATGAGTTGGTTCTTAGGTGGAGCACCTGATGCTGGTTGGACTTCTTATGCCTCGCTTTCACTGGCATCTGATGGCCATGGGATTGACTTTTATGCGTTAGGACTTCAAATATCGGGTATTGGTACACTAATTGGTGGTATTAACTTCCTTGTTACAATCATCAATATGCGTGCACCTGGTATGACTTATATGCGTATGCCATTATTCACATGGTCTACGTTTGTAGCATCTGCTTTAATTCTTTTTGCTTTCCCTCCATTAACTGTAGGGTTGGCATTAATGATGTTTGACCGCCTATTCGGAACAGCTTTCTTTGATCCGAACCTCGGTGGTAACACAGTAATCTGGGAGCATTTATTCTGGATTTTCGGACATCCTGAAGTTTACATCTTAATCTTACCGGCATTCGGTATTTTCTCTGATGTATTCTCTACTTTCTCTAAGAAACGTCTGTTCGGATACTCTTCCATGGTATTTGCAACAGTATTAATCGGTTTCTTAGGATTCATGGTATGGGCTCACCATATGTTCACAACAGGTCTTGGACCGATTGCGAACGCAATCTTTGCGGTAGCAACTATGGCAATTGCCGTACCAACTGGTATTAAAATCTTTAACTGGATGTTCACAATGTGGGGCGGACAGTTACAAATCAATACAGCAATGCTTTGGTCAGTAGCATTTATTCCTACTTTCGTACTTGGTGGGGTAACAGGGGTAATGCTAGCTTCAGCTGCAGCTGACTATCAGTACCACGATTCTTATTTTGTAGTAGCTCACTTCCACTACGTAATCGTAGGTGGGGTAGTGTTTGGTCTATTCGCTGGACTTCACTACTGGTGGCCGAAGATTTTCGGTAAAATTCTAGATGAGACTCTAGGAAAGATTACTTTCTGGTTATTCTTTATTGGTTTCCATTTAACATTCTTTATCCAACATTTCCTTGGACTAATGGGGATGCCACGTCGTGTATTCACATTCGGTAAGGATTTAGGTTGGGAACTTGGAAACTTAGTTAGTTCCATTGGTGCTATTTTCATGGCACTTGCAACTGTTGTATTATTCATCAATATCGTAAAGACTGCTTTAAGCAAGCAGACGGTAGCTGGCGATGCTTGGGGCTATGGCCGTACATTAGAATGGTCCATTCCTTCTCCACCACCAGAGCACAACTTTACACAAACTCCACTTGTTCGTGGACTTGATCCTTTATGGGTTGAGAAGATGGAAGGTAAAAAAGGCATGACGCCTGCAGAACCAATCGGAGACATTCATATGCCAAACGGTTCCATTCTTCCGTTCATCATTTCATTAGGTTTATTTATCGCAGCATTTGGTGTAATGTATAGAACTGATTACACATGGGGTCTTCCAGTAATGATCATTGGTCTATTAGTAACATTTGGTGCCATGTTCTTCCGTTCTATAATCGACGATCATGGATATCATATTCATAAAGAAGATCTTCTTGCTGAAGATGATGACAAGGGGGCGAAGCTATAATGCATACTGAAGAAAAATTCACAGCAGAAACGTTTCCAGCTTCGCCTGAAAAGGCGACCCTTGAAGGCAAAAACAAGTTTTTAGGCTTCTGGCTTTTTCTAGGTGGAGAGACTGTACTTTTTGCTTCATTGTTTGCAACTTATTTAGCTTTAAGTGGGCCTGATTCTATTGTTTCTGGTCCGGACCAAAAAGAATTATTTGATTTAGCACTAGTTTTTGCTGCTACGATGATTCTTTTAACAAGTTCTTTAACAAGTGTGTACGCAATGTACCACATGAAAAACTTTAACTTCAAAAAGATGCAATTGTGGATGGGTATCACATGGCTTCTTGGATTATCTTTCTTAATCTTAGAGATCTATGAGTTCAATCATTATATCCATTTAGGTCATACAATTACTAGTAGTGCATTTGGTTCTGCATTCTACGTATTAGTTGGTACTCACGGTGCCCACGTATTCTTCGGTTTACTATGGATTGGAACACTTTTAATCCGTAACATGAGACGTGGTTTGGATCTATACAATGCTCCAAAGTTCTATGTAGCATCTCTATACTGGCACTTTATCGACGTTGTATGGTTATTCATCTTTACTGTTGTATATTTAATGGGATTGGTGTGATGACTGATGGCAAATACTCAATCAAATACAGGTAACCCAAAAGTAGACTTAGAATTCCGTCGCAAAAAGAATAAGGAAGAAATGAAATACCAGGTAGTATCCTTCGTATTGATGATCTTCCTTACTCTACTTGCATTCCTTGCTGTAGGAGCAGAGATGTCCAAGTACTTTATCGTACCGTTCATCATCTTAATGGCAATCGTACAGTGTATTTTCCAACTATACTATTTCATGCATATGAACCATAAAGGGCATGAAACTCCAGCATTGTTCTTATATTCTGGATTGGCAGTTGGATTAATTACAATCTTGGCATTTACTACGATCATCTGGTGGTAAAACCAAACAAAAAGGCAGCCTTTATTGGCTGTCTTTTTTGTTTTTTAGGAAATTATAAAATAGATGATGACGCCTGAATGAAGACTTCGGTAAAGAGAAATCAGGAGGAGAGAAGTCCTCAGCCGGTATGAAGACATCAGTGACGAGAAATTAGGAGGAGAGAAGTCCTCATCGCCGGTATGAAGACATCAGTGACGAGAAATTAGGAGAAGAGAAGTCCTCATCGCCGGTATGAAGACATCAGTGACGAGAAATTAGGAGAAGAGAAGTCCTCATCGCCGGTATGAAGACATTAGTGACGAGAAATACGGAGAAGAAAGGTCCTTATCGCCGATAAAACCTTTGTTGACAGCGGAGTTTATTGAAATAGTAAATATGAGGGCAATGGGGGAAGATCTGAAATACTGTTGATCTCCGTTCCAGGCGCTTCGCTTGCCTGCGGGCGGTCCGTGAGCCTCCTCGGCTTTGCCTGCGGGGTCTCACCTGTCCCTTCCTCCCGCAGGCGTCTGCGCGCCTTCCACTCCAATCAACAAGGTTACTTCGTTCACTTAGGTTTTAAAAACCTTCTAATTGAGTTTATAGAAAAGGCATAAACATAGCTTTTCGTAATTCCTAGCTGTGGATTGGAGCAAATGGCGGAGACTCCAGCGGGGGAGTAACGGTAGGTTGAGACCCCTGAAGCGTTGTGAGGAGGCTCAAGCAGCGTCCCGCGGAAAGCGAAGCCATTTGCGGAAAGGAACGGCGACGATAGACCGACCACTTAAAGTTCATTTAAAATAATAACATTGTCTAATTCATGACACTTGCTGTTAATCAGGGGGATCCTTTTTGTATCACATTGAACGAGCTTGGTCTTGTATAGTATAATATGGTTATGCAAAGTGAGACAGATTAAAGTCTCGATTAAATTGAGGTGACAGCATAATGATCGGCAACTTGGATATGTTTGGATTCCAAGCTTTATGGAGTCCATTTTTATTAATTTTCACCATTCTTACCATAGTATTATATTTGTATATAACAGGTAAAGGTAGACACCGTTTCAAGGACTCTGAGGAAATATCAAATAAGCAACGAACATTTTTCCTCATCAGTATGATACTGTTTTATCTTGTAAAAGGATCTCCAGTTGATTTGTTATCTCATTTGATGTTAAGTGCACATATGACGCAAATGGCGATATTATACTTGGTTATTCCGCCTATTTTACTGATGGGTATGCCTGCATGGTTTCTTAGAAAAATCATACATCTTCCGGTGGTAAAGCCGGTGTTCCGCTTTTTCTCAAAACCACTTATTGCATTATTTGTTTTTAACGTATTGTTCTCTCTTTACCATATTCCAGTCGTATTTGATACGATAAAGGTTGATATGGTATATCATACAGCTTATACATCTGTTATGTTCTTAGGTGCGTTTATCATGTGGTGGCCACTGGTTAATCCACTTCCTGAAGAACAACGACTATCAGGCATCAAGAAGATTGGTTATATCATGGCGGACGGTATGTTATTGACACCTGCTTGTGCCTTGATTATTTTCGCAGATCAGCCTCTTTACTCAACGTATTCTGAAATGACGGCATGGTTGGCAGCACTTGCTTTGTGTGTACCGGCAGGAACCTTAAGCGGTCTTGATCTTGGTGGTCCAGAGTTGTTCAATGCTTTGCCATTAGTAGAAGATCAACAACTCGGCGGTGTTATCATGAAAATCATCCAAGAAATTATGTACGGCAGTATTTTAGCCTATGTATTCTTTGGCTGGGCAAAACGCGAACGAGAAAAAGACGAAATTGACCTAAACAAAGCCATGCATCCCAAAATGGTCGAGTAAAGGAAAAAACAGCAACACTATATGGTTGCTGTTTTTCTATGTAGCATTATTACAAAATAATGAACATTTTATAATCATGTTGATTGATCGTGAAATGTTTCCTAAAATAAAGATGGAATAGAAGTACGAGAGGAGAACAAGATGGATCACTCAATCCCAATTATGCCTACAATAAGTACATTCTTTATCGTACTGAGCGCCATATTTGTCGCGATAGGCTGGTACTTAATTAGTAAACGCAAAATTGAAGCACATAAAAAAAGCCATGTTTTTTGCAGCTATCTTCGCCATTATTTTCTTTGTCATCTATGCATCAAGAACAATTTTTGTTGGCAATACCAGCTTTGGAGGACCTGATGACATAAAAGTGTATTATACAATCTTTTTACTTTTCCATATCACCCTTGCTACAATTGGGGCTGTCATGGGACTCATCACCCTATGGACAGGCTACAAAAATAAGCTGGATAAGCATAGAAAACTTGGCCCGATAACCAGTATCATCTGGTTTTCTACCGCTATTACAGGCGTTGCAGTCTATATGCTTTTATATGTAATTTATCAAGGCGGCGAAACAACTTCTGTTTTCAAAGCAATATTAGGCCTATAAGAAACAAAAAGGTGGTTGGACTATTGTCCAACCACCTTTTTGTTAACGTGTTATATTTTAAAATTCATTTTAATAATACCTGCTTCGCGGGCAGAATTAAATGCAATCAATAGTAAAGGTCCTACGATGAATCCCAGTATACCAAGGAGTTTTAAACCTAAATACATGGCAATCAAAGTTGCTAGAGGAGAAAGTCCGATATGACTTCCCATAACTTTCGGTTCCACAGTCCTTCTGATGACTAAAAGAACAATGGCCAAAATGGACAATTGTGTACCAAGACCAATATCACCGGTTATAAAATGAAAAATTGCCCATGGTCCCAAAATAACGATGGAACCGATGATAGGGATAAAATCAATTAGCCAGATAATGAAAGACATTAATAATGCAACTTCAGGTGCAATAAATAACAATCCAATCAAGCTTGTGAAAAATATAATAACGCTGACAAGGAATTGTGCTTTAAAGAAACCGAATATTACATAAGATAATCTAGAGCTCATAAATTTAACTTTGGCTGCCGTTTCTTCTTTTAAGTGTGAGTATAGACCTGCTTTTAAGCGGGGCATATCAATTAAAAACAAGAATAGGGCAATCAGGTAGACAAGGAAACTCACCAAATAATTTGGAATGTTTGTGAAGATATTCTTAACATTTTGTATATTAAACAGGTCCGTTAAATATATCCTCAAATCATAAAGAAATTTGTCCACTTGCAAGCTGATTTCAGTCACAAACTCTGGTGGGAGATCCTCAGAAGCATTATTCATATCTGATTGGAAATCACGCCATACCCTATTGACTTCGTTTATGTAAGAAGGGGCATTTTCGACCAAGTTGATGCCTTCTGTAATCACTTTCGTTGTAAGGAAATATCCTATAATCCCAATACTTGTCAGGAATAAAAGAAATACAATGAAAACAGAAAGGTTTCGTTTCAACTTTGCTCTCGCTTGTAAAAGCCTAACCAGAGGTTCAAGAAACAATGCAGTAATCAAAGCAATGATGATTGGAACCGATACCGGCAATATAAAAAATGCAATTACTGCTATTACAGCAATAATGATTAGTATAAAAAGTGTTCGAATACTAAACAGCGTTGACAATGGATGTCTCCTTTCTAATACCATACTCCTATATTAATTATAGTATGGATTTTATTGAAATAACAGTATGTAGGAAAATAAATATTTGAACTGTAAACAAAAGTTAAACAAGCACAGCTTTAGCATAATGGCATACAATAATAAAACCCCTCAGGAGATAAGGAGGTCTACATGATGTTGGTACTGAAGAAAGGACAGGAAGAGATGAGTAATATGCTCCTGCAAACGGTTATCGCTATCTGCATATCAGATATTGATGATTTTAAACTTCTTCCACCACGGTCGGTGGGAAGATTGTATTCCATTTTAAATAGAGACGAAATAAATCGTGCACTGATCCATTATAATGATGAAAATAACCTTAGCATTGACCTTTTTGTTGCCATTGTATACAACAAATGTATTCCGCAAAAATGCAAGGAACTTCAACAACTGATAAAAAATGAAATTGAAATCATTACAGGACAAACGGTATCGGCAGTTCACATTTATGTAGACGCAATTTGGGTAAAGTAAATGTCATAAGAAAAAGGTGAAGCTTGGCCAAAATGCCAGCGATTCACCTTCTAGAATGTTGCGTTATTTTATAGCATCCATACGTTCTTTAGCTTGTTTTAATAAAGAGGTCGAAGTGGATACGATATTTGATGGGAATGTTTCGCCTTCTCCATACTCCACACCATGTGGATAGTAATGTTTACCTAATAGAGGTGTCAATAAGTTGATGATAGCATGAGATCCGCCAATATCACCTTCTACAGCATAACCTTGTACACGAAGGTAGAAAATGCCTTCTTTTGTTTCAAATTTACGGTCATAGGTTACTCGCTCATAATCCCACTGACCAGCAAGGTCAAAGCCTAAATCCTCCATAATGTCTGTCAAACGGGATAATTCCACTCTTTCATTTTCAAAGCCTGTATTTTCAATTCTCATGTATGTACACTCCTTTTTCTATCTCTGTGAAACCAAATAAAGTATGCTCCCTGTTAATAATAGTACGAAAGCGGTCAACTTTCAATAAGAGGTTCTCAATCTAGCCATAGTCCAGCTAAGTTTTTTGGAAAAATTCATGATTTTGTAGAAAATGGTGAACCTAAAGATGTAGAAGATGATACCTTTATCCTCTTCCAAATAGTTGACTGCTATGTATGAAATATAACGGAGGTAGAGATATGCAAACAGTGAGAGATGTTATGACAACGAATGTAGATTTTTGCACACCATTGGATAATGTTTTTGAAGTGGCAACCAAAATGAAAGACCTAGATGTAGGAGCTATTCCTATTGTGGAAAACGGTGAGCTTTTAGGAATGATAACAGATAGGGATTTAGTTGTTCGGGGTATTGCAGAAAAACATCCAGGTTCTAATCCTGTTACGAATGTAATGAGCGACCATTTAATAACCATTGGTCCAGATACGTCTATAGCAGAGGCTTCTCATCTTATGTCTGAACATCAAATCCGAAGATTGCCTGTAGTGGAAAACGGACATCTTGTTGGGATAGTATCCCTTGGTGATTTGGCAGTAAGGGATTATTCAGATGACCAAGCAGGGGATGCGCTTAGCGATATTTCAGAAAAATAACAAACCTTGTTTAGAATGCATAAAATCCGGTTGATTTCCGTTCCAGGCGCTTCGCTTGCCTGCGGGCGGTCCGTGAGCCTCCTCAGGCTTTGCCTTCCGGGGTCTTCCCTGTCCCTTCCTCCCGCGGGCGTCTGCGCGCCTTCCACTCCAATCAACAAGGTAATTTCACTTACCAAAAGATTAAAGAAAGGTATCTTAACGAATTAGTTGGGTTAGGATAAACGTTTATTTAACTTAATTTCTAGCTGTGGAATGGAGCCAATGGCGTAGACTCCTGCGGGGGGTAACGGTTGATTGAGACCCCGCAACGAAGTGAGGAGGCTCAAACATCGTCCCGCGGAAAGCGAAGCCATTTGCGGAATGGAACAGCGGCGAAAAAGCAATAACCAAAGTGATCAGGAAGGCCGGTTGTTTTTAACCGGTCTTTTTAAATGTGAAAACAAAAGTATTCATTCTACTTTTATAGGGTATAGATAGAATAAATCTACCAATGTCTACTAAAACATAAAAACGTGAATGAAAGTGAATCTAGTAAATATAATGATAGAAAAGGGAGGGGAAAAGAGAAATGAGGGGTTTATTCTTCTTGCTATTCATTGCATTTTGTTTATATTTATTTGTAAATGTGGAACCACATGAATTGGAACAGCTTATAAAAGAGCCGCCACTCACTGGCCAAATTGCCCCTGAGAAAAGGCAATCTGAAGAACAGGCTTTTGTACAATCTGAAGTGCAAATGGGCGAAGATATTGACGGATTAGCATCTTTCATGGGGGAAGAATCGCAAATCTTACTGGACAAGTTAGGTGAACCAGTGAGGAAGGATTTGTCCTCTTATGATTACGAATGGTGGGTTTATAATGAAAATCTGGAGAATTACATGCAATTTGGAGTAAGTGAGGGAAAGATCGTCACTATCTTTAGCACTGGCAGTGAAAGTAAAAACGACCTGTTTGAAGTAGGGCAGTCTTACGAAACTCTGAATAATAAATTTAAGTTTACGGATAGTATAACGGTTTCCCATCAAGAAGGGTCTTATCGTTTTCAGTTAAAGCAAGAAGAGTTAGCAACAAGACCTCTTATTAAAGTGGAAGATTTCTATGTGCAGTTATACTTCGACGATTTTGAACAAACACTTTCAAGTATCCGTTATATAGATAGCTCGACACTGATAAAGCAAAGACCTTATGAACTTGTTTATAGAGGTCCTTTAGTGGAACCGAAGGAACTAAGTGAGGATAATTGGGCAAGGGTGGAGGAAGGAGACGCAAGACAGATCATCGACTTTACCAATATTATTAGACATCGCTTTGGTCTCTCACCAGTAGAATGGGACGAAGAAACAGCTGGAGTTGCATACTTACATAGTAAGGATATGAGGGAGGAAGACTATTTTTCCCATACATCTCCCACAAAAGGAACCTTGACGGATAGGTTAACAGTAGGGGAAGTTCCATTTCGTTTAGCGGGTGAAAATATCGCAGCAAAATATGTGGACGGAGTTGCTGCGGTTGAAGGCTGGTTAAATAGCGAAGGGCACAGGAATACGCTGTTAAATCCAAGATTCACTCATCTTGGTGTAGGAGTGAAAGAAAAATATTACACTCAGAATTTTATTGAAACCTGGTAGAAAAGCAAAAAGACAGTCATATACTTTATGGCTGTCCTTTTTTGTTCATTAAAGTTATTTCCCCTGCTAGAAATAGTTCCCCATCCCATCTTCCAACAAGCTGCAATACATCCCCATTAGTATAGGGAGGAGGGTGACTTTGGGTAGTATATGGCTGCTTATATACTACTGTTGTTATTCCTATATGATTTTGTATGCGACAAGTGGTTTCAAGGATATACATTTGGTGATAAAACCGCTTTTTTTCTGTATGTAAGGAAAGTATCGTTCCTTCCACTCTAGCTTCAGAAGGTACCATTGAAACATTCTTCCAACGTTCTTTCTGTTTTTTTGCCTCTTTAATTGTAATCCAATAAAAATAACCAATAAGAATAGGAATAACGATGGCAGTAACCATTCTATCCTTCCTCTCTAGATTCTTTTAGGAATTACAAAGAAACTGCCTGTAGCATGGGCAATCAGTACACCGTCACTTCGGTAAACTTTGCCTTCCATGACCAATAATTTTGAACCTTTGTGAATCACAGAAGCCATACAAGTAAAATGATCTCCAACGCCTTTTGCAACGTAATTTACTTTCATTTCAGTTGTAACTGCAGCTTTGTCATCAGGAATTAATTTGAAAGCAAGAGTCCCCATTGCAGAATCCAGCAATGTGGCTGTTAAACCTCCATGTAAAATATCTAAAGAGTTCTGTAACAATTCAGTATTTGGTATGGTCATGGTTAATGTATCCGGCTCTTGAAACTTGCTGTTGATTTCCATAAGTGCGCCGATATGCGTGCCGTTTGAACCATTTCTTTTGCGCTCAAGGCTCTGTAAATATAAGGAAGCGACCTGTTGTTCCTCCTCAGTAGCGTCTGTTAAAAAGTCATTCCACTGTTGCTTGATATCCATAACTCTGTCCTTCTTTCTCGAAAAGTCTACCTACATCTTAACAATGGTGGGCAAGGAAGAAAAGAAAAATAGGCGAACCCTTTTACTTTTTCGAAATAAAATAAACTAGGCATATTAACGAGAGAGGGGTGAGAGAATGGCAACCAAACAAAAACATCCTAGCATTGAAAAATTCAAAGAATTTGTAAAAAAACATCCAAAGCTTTCTCAAGAAGTTAAAGCTAAGAAAAAGACCTGGCAGGAACTATTTGAAGAATGGTACTTATTAGGGGAAGAGGACGAAAGTTGGAAAAGTTTCCGTGATGAGCAGACGCAAGAAGGTACAACAGAAAAAACAACCAAATCTTCTGATGTTATTCCTCAACTGCTGCAATCAATAAAAAAAATGGATGTGAACCAGATGCAATACCATCTGACAAATGTCAATTCTGCTATAGGGAACATTCAGCAGTTAATTTCACAGTTCATTCCGAATTCAACAAAAGGCAGTTCCCCGACTCAGGGTGTGAAAAATCCTTTTTCGTTTCGAAAAGATTAGGAATGGATGAGACATATGAGAAAAGACGTCTATGAGTATATCCAAAAAAAGAAATCGTTAAAAAGCTACCTAAGGGAACAGCCAATTTGGTATCGAACCTTGACTAGAAACCCAGAAAAGCTTAATGATTTTGAGTTGTCTTCCATGCACTATTATAAGCAGACTATCCCCCATAAAGTGGAGAAATTCCAAAACTCTGTTCAAATGGCTTCCATGATGGTTCATATGTTTCAGACAATGAAGAACATGGACTAAACTCCACATCAAGCGCACCGCTTTTTCAGCGGGCGTTTTTTTCTTATTCGAATAGAATATATACTCCTTTCTCACACTATAGAAAAAGCTATGAAAGAAAGGAGCAAAAAAATGAAAAAGTCAATGATGATAATAATATGCCTCGTCACACTCGCGCTAGGAGGTTGTAAAGAAGAGCAGCAAAAGCCTGAAAGCGAAAGTGTATCAGGTGGAGAAGTGATGGAAGTACTTTCCACACACACAACGTCTGATAAAAAAGACATCTCCATGACCATTCATCATTCAGTCAAAGGTCAGGACATCTATTTAGAATGTATAATTACTCCAAATTTCGAATTTAAAGAGAACATAGACACTAAAAAACAAGGGGAAGGCCAAGTAGTTGTGTACCTGGGCGATAAAAAATGGGGCAATTTCGCTAAAGGGGCATTCATGCTTAAAGATGTACCAAAAGGTAAACATAACTTAACGGTCAAATTGGTTCATAATGACTTAACCGAGTACGGGATAGAACAGACATTCCAAGTAGAAATTTAATCACACTTTAGGGTATTATACATCTCTAGAAAAACATGGTATGATGGATTTGGAGGTGTATACGATGATGATTGCTACTTTTGAGCATGTTCAAATGGTTGAAAAAGCGGAAGAATTAGCGAAAATGATCTGGCAGTCCGAACTTGCTGAAGATTATCATCGCTGTTTATATAATTTACAACATGACGAAGAAGCACAGAAACTTATCCGTGCATTCGATTCTATAAAAGAAAGATATGAGGAAGTTCAACGATTCGGGAAATATCATCCCGATTACCGTAAAATAACCCTCGAAACTCGTGAGTTGAAACGTAAAAGTGGATCTCCACGAAACTATTCACGCTTTTAAACAAGCGGAAGATGCTATACAAAAAACACTTGATGAAATAAGTGTCATGATAGGGCAGGCGGTATCGACAAATGTAAAGGTTCCAACAGGAAACCCATTCTTCGATTCCATGTCAAGCTGCGGTGGCGGCTGCGGCTCAGGCGGCGGCTGTGGATGTAAAGCAAGCTAAACCCAATAAGAAGCTGCAAAAACTGCAGCTTCTTTTTTTAATTAAGAAAAATTATAATACGGTTGATTTCCGTTCCAGGCGCTTCGCTTGCCTGCGGGCGGTCCGTGAGCCTCCCTCAGGCTCGCCTTCCGGGGTCTCACCTGTCCCTTCCTCCCGCGGGCGTCTTCGCGCCTTCCACTCCAATCAACCAAAGTTATTTTATTTACCTAAGGTTTTCAAAAGGCATCTAACGGGGTTAAGCACTAACTTTTCGTACCCCTAATTTATAGCTGTTGATTAAAGCAAAAGGCGAAGACTCCTGAGGGAGATAGCGGTAGCTTGAGACCCCGCAGGCGAAGCGAGGGCACTGAAAAACTATAATTATTTCTGAATGAAAAACATTCAGAAATGAGATTCACAAAAAAGGGCAACTTTTTCTCCGAAAAGGAGAAAAAGTTGCCCTATAAACGTTGTATTTTACTGTTTTCATTTATTAGTTTTAGTATTCTCTTTAGGTTGACAGCGAATATCGCTGTGGCACCTTGTACCTCCATACCTAATAGACCCGCGGCGGAGGCTGTATCATACCCGTGTCTATG
>NZ_ACPC01000012.1:0-156539 GCF_000175075.1 Bacillus sp. m3-13 | reverse complement strand
GACCCACAGGCGCAGCCGAGGAGGCTCACGGACCGCCCGCAGGCAAGCGAAGCGCCTGGAACGGAAATCAACCGTACTTTATACATTCAAAAAAAGAAGGCGCCCTAAACCTCAGGCACCTCCCACTCCAGTATCCGCTCTTTTCCTTCTCCGATAAAACGCTTCTCTCCCCATATAGCTGTTAAAAAGAAGCTCCATTTTCTCCAAATCTTCCTGCAACACTATCGGGTCCCGTTCATCCCAATACACATAAGAAACAAAATAATACTTACGGATGGGGGAAAAGAGTACCTTGGAATGCGGAAACTTATCAAAAAACCCTTGTATCTGCCCTTTTTTCATATACGAAATATTCACCAGTTCCATCAACATCACCTACTTGGTTAAATATTAGTCGAAATTACAGGCAAGGCAAACGGGCTTATCATTGTAATACCACATACACAGCTTAAATACACCATTAAAACTCTACCTTACACTATATCTAACAGTTCATTCCGCTAAAAAAGTTAAGCAGCAATATCTCGTTTCACAAATGTCCAGAAACTTACTACATGCAGCAACACAAAGTAGATTAAAAACATGACAGTAGAGAAGCCAAAACTAACTCCTGGGACAATTTGCATTCCTTCAAGCAATGATTCAAAATGAATGTTGGCAAACGGAGAATACTTTGCCCATTCAAACTTCATGGCAACAAGCGTTGTAATCTGCGTTCCTGTAAATAAAAAGAAATAGTGAAATCCCGATTGCAAGCGAGTTATTACGGAACACACTCGATATAATGAAAGCAATGGTAGCGAACATGATTACTCCTAAGCTGCTCAATGCCATTTTCAAGATCAAGTATAAAAATGGATGAACCTCTTGCACTTCACCACCAGCATACAAAAGGTAAGGCGTACTATCAAAACCAAAAGCAATAGCACCGGTTACAAAAGTACTTACAAATAGAATCGTATAAAAAATGACTATGAACACAAGGACACTGATGTATTTAGCCAGCAAGATCTTACTTCTGCTTATCGGTCTGATCATTAAGAGTTTGATAGTCCCCCAAGTAAATTCACTTGCTATCATACCTGCAGCTATGATGACAACGAATAGTGTAACCAGGCTTGTCAATCCAAAATTTTCATCCATATATGTCCACACAGAGTTGCCAGTTGTAGGTTCCATATCATTTTCCAAGCGATGCTCATTTATTGCCAACTGTCGCTCTAGGTTGCTTCTATCCCCTTCCTCTGACTCTTCAATCGTCATTTCCAGGTATTCATTTTCCTGCTCTAAGGATTCCTCCCAGCTAAGCTCTTGGCCATTGGCACCACTTTCACTTCTTGCATCGTCAAGCATCGAGCCCATCATGATGGTAAAAATGACTCCAACGGCTGACAATAATACCAATATCGCACTCATCACATAAAAGCTTGGCCTTCTAAACCATTTAATTAGTTCATTTTGAATTAAATTTTTCATCATTAGACACCTCGCTCCTGTGACGTTTTTTCTAAGAATTTGTCTTCAAGGGTTTTCGTTACTTCCTTCACTTCAAATACAGCAATCTCTTTTTCTACTAAACTTTTGATAAACAATGGAACAGCTGCACGATCTATCTCCGCCTGCAATTTACCCTCTGCAAGATTATGAGTCATATCCATCTCACGCATCAATGCCATCGCCTCTTCCACCGGTTCACATTCCAGCTGATACAAGGTTTTTCCGCCATCGTTAATGAAGTCCCTGATACTTTGAATATCGATTAACTCACCCTTTTGGATGATACCGACTCTATCACACATCAATTCCATTTCGGATAATAGATGGCTTGAAACAACAATCGCCATTCCTTCTTCTCTGGCAAGACTTCGTAAATAGTCTCTTATTTCCCGGATACCTGCAGGATCCAGTCCGTTTGTTGGTTCGTCAAGTATTAATACTTTTGGTTTATGTAGTAAGGCCTGTGCTATTCCCAAACGCTGCCTCATCCCCAAAGAATATGTCTTCACTTTTTCCTTGATCCGGCCAGTCAATCCAACCAATTCTATTACTTCATCCAGTCGTTCTGCTGTGATCCCGGGCATCATTCTGGCATATTGTTTCAAATTCTGATATCCCGTTAGAAATTTATACATTTCTGGATTCTCAACGATTGCCCCCACTTGGCGGACCGCCTTTTCATAATCGGTCTTGATGCTTGCTCCGTCGATGTGTATATCACCTGAAGTGATACTCATCAATCCAACCATCATTCGAATGGTTGTCGTTTTTCCGGCTCCATTTGGTCCAAGAAAGCCAAACACTTCTCCTTTATACACTTCAAAAGATACATCTTTAATGATTTCCTTGGTACCTATGTCTTTACAAACATTTGTAAGCTTTACTGCCACATCACTCATGTTACATAGCTCCTTTTATACTTCTATTTTCTTCACATTTTTTACTGAGAGGAAAAAAACCAAAACACTTACCGCTAGAAAAACCGTAAACAGTCCAAAGGAAAACTCTGACAAACTTACCCCCAACGAAATTTCCTGATACCCATTCTCCGTTTCATTTGTGACTAGAGTACCTAATGATACGGACGGAAAACTGCCAACATCCTTGAGTCGATCATATAAGGTACTAAGCATGAACCCCTCATGTATCACAAAAATAAAATACGCAATTATCCCGCTAAAAGCAATGCGCACATATTCAAAGCGCTTCCCTTTTGCAACAGCAATTTGAGACCAGAAAAAAATGGCCCAAATCGCAAGATACATACCTACACCTATAATCGTACCTATTAATGCAAAGCCCTCAATAATTTCCTTGCCTTGAAGAAAGGGCTGGCCACTGATGAAACAGGAAATGGCATACAGAAGGATGGCAAAAGTAATGGACAGCAAACAGTTGAACATTGAGATTAGCAATTTACTAGAAAGTAGAGATCGAGCGGGATTTGGATTATATAACCACATCTTTAATTTTTGCTCTTTTACAAGATTCATAACCATATCGGTTCCCATGTAGAAAATATGGATGCTTATTAAAGTCAGCCCAATAGCTATAGAAACTTCCGGCTCATCCATACTTAACGATAACCCTACACCTAACATCCAGAGCGCTAGAATAAAAAGATAATTCTGCAGTTGCGCCTTCATCGAAAGCTTCCAATCTTTTAATAACAGCCCCGTGTAATAACCCATTCTTTCTCCCCCCTTACTCCTGAAAATTTGCAATCATCCAGTCTTTAACCGACAGTCCATCCGATTCCCTAATATGTTCTACGTTTTGATGGGCCATAAAGTTTCCATTTTTTATTAACACCACTTCATCGAGCAGTGATTCAATTTCATCAATTTCATGGGTGGCAATAATAATCGTCTGATTACCGAAATCGAGGAAGGTTAGGAGCCCTTTTACAATCGAATCTCTCACCATGGGATCCAATCCTGAAAACGGTTCATCCAACAGAATGTAATCCGCTTGCCTGGACAATGCAAGAACAAGCTTCAATCTGCCTCTGTTACCTTTGGACAACGCTTTTATCTTTTTGGATGGCTCAAGTTTCATGAACACCAAAAGCTCTTCCGCCTTCTCTTTGTCGAAATCACTGAATTGGGAGGCATAGAATTTGACCATGTCTTCTACTGAGAAAGCATCATAAAATACGTCAAGTTCCGTCATATAGGCTACCTTTCTTGCAATCTTGCGGCTGGCTATTTCCCCATCCACCGTCACCTTACCTTTATCAGGTCTTACCAAACCGGCAATCATCTTCAGGCTGGTAGACTTTCCGCTGCCGTTTGGACCAAGCAAACCAATGATTTTTCCTTTTTCAAAAGACAGATCCCCATCCTTCACCGCAATATCTTTGCCATATTTTTTACTAACCTGTTCGAATTTGATCATTTCTGATTCTCCCCCTCCTCCAAAAATCTTTCCACACTTTCAACAATTTCTCTTTCTGATGCACCGATCTCCCTCATACTCTGGACAAAGCTTTCAACAACTTTCGTTTCCATGGCTTTTTTCAAATGCAAAAGCATTTCCTCATTTTCTGTAACAAATGTCCCTTGCCCTCTTTTGGTTTCCACGATTTCCATCCTCTCCATTTCACTGTATGTTCGTTGAATGGTATTTGGATTTACACCTGACTGAATGGCCATTTCCCTAACGGAAGGAAGTTTATCTCCAGGCTTTAACACACCTCGAACGATTTCTTTACTTATACGATCAATGATCTGCAGATATATCGGTTTATCAGCATCGTATTTTGCTGTCATTTTACTTCCACCGCCTTATTTAAAAGCCAACTTGTTAAGAAAAAGATCCCAGTTATTTTTAATATAGAGAAAAGCAAACCTACCCATGAAATCTTTTCTCTGCCAGAACTGATCCAAAGGCCATCTTCTCCTATATGAACGTTCATGAATTTTGTCATTTCAATTGGAACAGGTAAAACCGATTGCAATCCTCCCAACAACTGTTTTTCTATAAATAGAATCAAAAGGAAGCTAAAAATGATAAATAGCGTGAAAAAGACTACTTTAAACTTTGCTATGTAATTGAACCTCCCCATTGAATGGTAGATTGCCCAATAAAACGTATAGAACATGGCGAGTTCTAATCCACTAACTGTTATTAGGACACTCATTTGAAAGATAGATTCTGCCGTTATGAGGTTTACCGTAGTTTCCCCCGGATCAAAGAAAACTACTGTTATTCCTAACAACAGAAACGCCATACATAAACTAGTGATTTGGAGTAAAATCCCTGTCAAAAGTTTACTGCCTAAGATCATGGACATAGAACGAGGGCTATGCAGCCACATTTGCGACTTTTCTTCCAAGCTCAGTCCTGCCCCAACAATCATCGTGATATAAATAACATGGATACCGATAATCATGGATGTCGCAATATATAATAGTTCATGGTTATTGGTGAGCACACTCCCACTCAATACAACAGCCCAAATAAAGAGCTTGAAACAAATAAGAAGTATAAAAGTATTTTTAGATAGCAGCCATTCTTTTCTCATCAACCCTTTAAAAGCATGTGTTTCCATTAGAACTCCCCTTTCTGTTTTAGTGTTCTAGTTAGATAGTACACTAAAACAAATTAGAACGTCAATCTTTTTTTTCAATTATTTTACAATGGATGGATTTCCGTTTTATCCTAAACTTCCTTTTCATTATTCCGATAAAATTAATACCCATTATTCTTTTATGTGGTAAAATGACACTGGTGTACATATATTTAGTTTTTTTTACAAATTTCTACTTTATTACTTATTATTTGTGAGAATATTTTGTATAATATACTTACAAATTTCTTCATGTGTGTAGGAGTGAAGTGATGGATACGAGAGCGAGAAGAATTGTACGTAATAATAAGAAAAGTCAATTCCATTATTTAATTGTCTTAAAAGATTTTATCGGGTCTTTTGTACTTCATGCTATTTCACTGGTCATAGTGGCTGCCTTCCTGATCTGGGTACTAGATCAGGTGTAGAAACATAAAAAACGAGAAGGAATCGAAATCCTTCTCGTTTTTTATTGGTCTGTTTTCGTAAATTTTTGTTGCTGTTTCGCAAACTCAAATTAGCCGATATATTATTTACTGTCGTGCTCTTTTCTCTGTTTTACGAAGCATACTACTTGTGATTTCTAGAGTATGTAATCAGAAAAAAGTCCAATTGCCGACTTTTTACCGGTGAATAGCAACAATTTTTGAGAAAAGAGCTTTTTTATTTTGCTTTTTGTTTTTTCTTTTCCTCTACCGGCTGTAGTTTTGATTTCTTGTAACGCACTTTGGTTGCTGCATAAAACACACCGGCTGAACCAAAAATTAACACAATAAGCACTTGGCTCCATCTTGTATGTAAAACCCCCATCATCGCACTTAGCATATAAGCAATAAGAATCGGTATTAGCACGGTATAAAGAGATAAGATAAAACGGAATTTTTCATCTACTTCATAAACGGTTTCGCAACCCTCACATTTAATAGGACGATACCCAAAAAAGACAGAGGTTAATTTGGTTTTATATTTTACTTCTTCTTGACAGTTTGGACATTGGTGAAATGACATGTTATCGACCCCTTTAAAGTAATTCCTCTTTCATTTCATCATATCAAAAGCAATGCTAAAGGAATAGTTGAAAAACAAAAAAGATCCAGCACACCATTTAGGGTACTGGACACCTTAGAGGTTATTCGCTTTCAGGCTGCTTAACGTTCTTTAAGACATTTATCACAAACAATACCACACCTAGAGTGGTTAAATTCGCCCCGATAATGGTCAATATCAATAAGGACTCATTACCGTATACTACAAATGCCAAGCCAACCATCATCAAAGGCAAGCCTATATTGTGTAACCAAAAATGCCATGTAGCAAGTTTCGTTTTTCCGGCTGCAGGAAATAAAATATAAATGATACCAGCAAGAGTCAAAGCGGTCCATCCAAGCAAATTAACATGAGCATGTACAGGCGTCAAATTGTATGCATGTGCCGTCGACATATAATAACCGATACCGACCCCTATCAAAAAATAGATAACGGAAATTTTTATCAACCTAACTCCCATAATCACCCCTCCAGTTCTATAACTTCATACACTACTATATTACGTATTGTGATGAGTCTATAGAACTGGAAAATACCAAATATTACAATACTCATTCTTCATTTGCAATAGGGGAGGACATGACCTTGACGAAGTTTTTAGCGAATTCCTCTGCATTCACCTCTAGTGCAATAGTCACTTTATTTCCCTTTTCATCTGGTCTTGGTCGAAAGTCAGCAATGCTTACTCCCCTTAAATTCCCTTCATCTAACCCCACATTAACTTCCTTCTCCACATACTTGAATGCTTGTGGCGTTGTCACGGCAAATAATGTCATGACATCATGCAAAGGACTTCCTTCTATTCCTGGTATAAGCTTTTGGTATGCTTCAAAATAATAATCAAATATCTCTTTGATAAGGCTTTGATAGGGGTTGTTTTCTTCCTTAATGATCTCATCTATCATTTCCGGTGTGATGATCGCTTCTTTTGTGACATTCAATGGGTAGAGTACACCATTTTTCACTTTTTCCATCACAATTCCTGCAGCAATCGGATCACCATAGAAATTTGCTTCCGCTCCTGCGGTTACATTTCCTGGAGTGAGAAAGGCACCTCCCATTAAATAAAAGCCCTTAATTGCATTCATTGTTTCTGCACCAGCTAGATTAAAAGAAATGGCAAGCGAAGTGGACCTCCCGACATCTACAATTATCAATTCCTCTCCATATTCCTCAATTAATTTAAAGATTGCATCAAAATTTAATAATTCTCCTTTTATCGTATCAGGTGGATTAATTGGCCCTAATCCCTCTTCCCCATGTATCTCTGGATAATAGGGAGTAAACTCACCAGATAGTGGTGTTTTCGCCCCGCCAATCAATACAATATCCTTCTTGCCTCCAAGTTCCAGGAGATAGGCGACATTTTGAGTTGCTTGTTCTTGATCGACATTGCCATAGCTAGTTACAATACCAACCAATTCAAGTTCAGGGTTCAACAATGCATAAATAATTGCCAATGAATCATCAATACCAGGGTCACAATACAAAAGAATCTTCTGAGGCATATATAGCCCCCCTTATTAGATGTTACCATAGTATATTCAACACACTTGGATATCTGACCTATTCGGTAGTACCTGTGCTGATAAGTCTCACATCTGCATCCACTTGTACCGTTAAAGTTGGATAGGTCTCTTCTTTCCATTTTTTATAGTCAAATCCCCTTTTTCGAGATTTCGCTTCATATCCTAAGCCAATCGGGTCTACACCTTTTTCCTGAAACTCTTTTATCATGGATTCTGTTTCTTTGATGATTTTATCTTCCAACAACTTTTGGAACTCCTTTAGTTCCTTAGGAGTGACTTTATTACCGGTATATTCTCTAACCGCTCCATCCATTCTTACTATTATTTTAATAGAAGGAGTGTCACCTTCCCATTTCACTTTAATTTTTCTATCTGTCTTAATACTTCGTATAGAAACGAATTCTTCTTTTCCGTCCACTCCCAAGGAAACGGTACCATCGGAATGTTTGTCCACAAGTGTTTTAAAATAAAATAATCTTTCATTTGGAATGGTCATTTCATATTTATCTTCTTTCATTACTGCCACTCCAACAATTTTTGCACTATCTTCTGTTTTCTTTAAAATAGGTAAGTTAGGGTCTTTCCCTTTTTGAAAATAATCTGACAGGAAAATGTGCATGTTCGTTTTCGGAACGTCCCTTCTGTCAATATTGTGTTTAACAAGATTAAACAGATGATCACCTGTTCCTCTTGTACCAAGGTTTTGCTCTAATAATTCCTTTGTCTCGCCATCCACAATTGCCAAGTATAAACCTGTTCCGATACTTGCATCTCTTTGTAAGCCATCGACAAGTTGGATGATCCCCTTTTCTGCCATCGCTTTGTTGAACAAAACTAGTTCTAAGCTACCGTTGACAATCGGTGCAGACGATTCTTTCTGTGCACTCCTTAATATATCCTTATTTAATTGGGAAACCGCAGTAAATGTTTCAGTTTCGATCTTTTTATCAGCTTGATATACTGGTACTACGAAAGTACCCAACACTTCTTTCTCTCCAATCAAATCAAAGCCTTCTACTGATTCAATATTAATGTCATCTACGATTTCTTTTTCCAGGCATCCTGTAAGAAAGAGACACATTGAGATTGAAATAACCCAGTTAATATTATGTTTTCTCAACTTCTTTTTTCCCCCTTCTCCAATGCACAAAAGTAATAACTAGAAATAACAACGGAATATACACATAGCCCATATAAAATCCGACTTGTCCCATATAGGAGTTTAAATCATTAATCAATTTCCTATCTTCAAATTGATTCATGATTATAAAAACGATAGTTGTTATTATAATTAAGCTGGTCCTATGTTTCAGTTTGGTCATTCTTTTGGCAAGCCTGCTAGCACACCATAAAAACAGACACACATTTGGAAGGATAATAAGACACCAATTGGCAATTCCGATATATTCTACACGTTCTACAAAAGGAAGCTCAATGATTTTCCAAATAGAGAGCGTTGCCCATATATTTTTTTGCAGCTTCCCTTCACTGAAATAGGCAAACGTGATTAGTGCAAATATTAGATAGATGGATGAAGTGACAAAAACTCCTAAATGAGCCCACTTTTTGGATTGTTGCGGTTTGCTTATAAATGGATAGAACATCAATAGTGTCTCAAATCCAAGCATACTTAAAGTCATATCCCTGCCTGACAGAAAGATGTCTTTAAGTGAATGATCGAATATTGGTAGCAAATTTCGAAAATCTGCATATTCAAGCGGGAGGACAATAGTTATTAACAGATAAGCGGGTAGCATAACACCCAAAAAGGCTATCCCCGTGATGACTCGAAATCCGCCTGTTATTATGTAAAACACTAGGAGAAGAAATAATAATGAAAAAAACCACGTGCTTAAATCTGGAAATAGCCAAACTTGTACCACCTCAATATATGTTCGTAGCACGGTTACAGCCGTCATGATATAGTAGAAAACAAAAAAGAGGTTAAATAGGTTACCTATCCATTTACCAAAAGCCATTCGATGAGCACTCGCCAAATCTCCGTTACTTTTTTCACAAATTTTGTAAATCATGTAAACAATGATGTGTGTAAAACCACCAAAGAGGATAATACCCATCCAAGCATCGTAGCCGGCAGACATTGCAATAACCCGTTGATAGCCAAGTGCTCCTACTCCAAACTGTGTGCTATGAATTAAGTAAAACACTAAAAAGGATGAAACTTGGAACTGCTTTGGAATTTTTTGCAATGTCATGCCTCCCTTCTTATTTCAATATTCATCAATATCCTTTTTGGGTTTTTTTCGTATTTTCGCCATTCTTTGAGGTTTATTGGTTCTTAATTGGCCAGGCCTTTCTGTTTGCATCGAAAATGGTAGCCTTAACAAAGCATCCTTCATATCTTTCACTCTAGGAGGGTAAATCGGTTCCAAGTAAGGCCTTCCGAGAGATGTCAGCCTTAACAAATGCGCTGCCAAAATACAGAAGCAAAACACAATCCCTAGCAATCCCCATAATTCTGCAAACAATAGGAAGGGGAACCTCAACAGTCGGATTGTATTACCCATTTTATAAACAGGGGTAGTAAAGGATGCTAGTGCAGCAAGTGCTACGATAATTAACAGGACGTTACTCGTCAAACCAGCTTCAACAGATGCGGTCCCAATAACTATCCCACCCACGATACCGATTGTCTGGCCAACTTTTGTAGGAAGTCTTGCTCCAGCTTCCCTAAGTAATTCAATAGTCAGTTCGAGAAAAATCGCTTCTAATATAGGTGGCAATGGAACCTCACGTCTAGAAGAAATCAACGTGCTCAGTAGATCTTTGGGAATCAATTCATAATGATAGGTCAAAACTGCAACATAGACTGGGGTTACCAAGATGGAAAAGGCAACACCGAACAGCCTGATAAGCCGAAAAAAGGAAGAAAGCCAATAACTTAAATAATAATCTTCGAATGAAGAGAAAAATTCCACAAGCGTTGTAGGTCCAATGAGTCCATGAGGAGATCCATCCACCATGATCACTACTTTCCCCTCCGTCAAAGCCGACACAATCCGGTCAGGCCTCTCTGTATCCAGAAGCAGCGGAAATATTGTGTTACCGTTATCAGATATTAATTGTGTTATATAGGAACTGTCATTTATATGATCGAATTCCACCTCATCAAGTCTTTGGATGACTGTTTGCACATTTTCATTATCTACAATTCCATCTAAATACATGACACCCACTCTCGTCCTGGAAATGGTGCCTAACATTTTCTGTTCAACCGTTAACATCGGACTGCTTAAACGCCTTCTAATAAGGTTTATGTTAGAATCTATATTTTCAACAAACGATTCTTTCGGTCCTATAACGCTGAACTCAACCTCTGGCAAAGAAACTGCACGGGTTTGGACAAATTCCGATCGGACTAACAAGCCTTTTTTGTCCTTCTCACCAATCTGTACAAAAATAAAGCCTGTTAATAACTTTTCTCTTATTTCCTTCGGATCGGAGCTAATGGTCACTACTTCTATTGGTAAAATATTTTTTAATTCTTGTAAATTGCTCCATGGGCTAGTAGAAATCCTATGTAATATGTCACGATGCAGGAAATCAGTATCCACTAATGTATAGTAATAGTTAATCCAAACCTTCCTGCTTCCATCATTGGTCTGATTAGTAAACCTCAAAAAATCAACAGATTTCTCCATTTGTAATAATAATTGTGTAACAGACATATCCTCTACCTTGTTCGATGTTTGGCTGCTTTTAGGTGTAAACAGTTTTTTCAGTAGGTTTTTCATTGAACTCCCCCCTTTCTATGGAAACAATGGACGTCACAATTCTCCTTTTATTTTTCCTATAAAGTTATGTAATATACCAGTAGTTAAATGGAGGCTATAATGAAGGGCATAAAAAAAGAGCCCTATTTGGACTCTTGAGTACTGCTATTTTTGTGGTTTTCTAATAATCTCAACCACATCGAATATACGAATATGATAGATGTTCTTATCCACATCTTTAATGGTAAGTTTATTCGCTTTATAGCGGAAAGATTGTATACGACCAGTAACTTGGATGACGTCTCCTTCAAACCAGATCGACATCTTGAAGATTTCCTTTGCCATATACATATGACGTAATAACTTTTTTATATATTGAATATCCGGAATGTTTTCCGGGTATAGTAAAAATCCTTGTACTGTCCGGTCGGCGTCATTTTTCCAAAGATACATTGATTGATTCGCTAGTTTATCCTCTTTTTTATGTTCCATGGCAATTACCCCTTTTTTAACATTATCGTTGATACTCTCTTACAGGTAACCTCCATACTCTTCATAACATATAACTGTACAAGCCATATGCCACTGCTACTTCACAGTTTATTCCTCATATCTTGACATGTCAACTAAATAAACGGCCACTATAGTAAAGATACCGGTAATAGAGAAAAGCTAGCTTTTCGTTAGGAACTCCTAATGAAACCAACTTTTGAAGAGGTATTAAATCAGTACACTCCCATGATACACCATATCATTAAGACTTTGAATATATACAAAGAGAAAGATCGTTACGTTCATGAGGCAACCATTGCTTTATGGGAAGCCTTCTGTTCACAGAACTGCAGAAAAGGTTCATTTACTTCTTATGCTTATTCATCAATACGCGGAAAATTGCTTAATCACTTAAAAAAAGAGGTGAGATGGGAAGATACACACATGTTTATGGAGGCGATGCCGGAAGAGGGGATTGATTTTACTGGGGACTCTGTAGATGTGGGATTGGAGGAGTATACTCGCCATTTAACGGATAAGCAGCGGAAATGGGTGGAAGAGTGCATTATTAAAGGAAAGAAGTTGGATGAAGTCGCTAGGCAGGAGGAGGTTACGGTAAGTGCTGTTAAGTCTTGGCGGGCAGAGGCGCTTAAGAAACTTAGGAGGGAAATTAATAAGGTAACACTTAACAGTTGATCTTCGTTTCAGGCACTTCGCTTTCCATGGGCGGTCCGGGAGCCTCCTCACAACGCTTCAGGGGTCTCCCCTGTCCCTTCCTCCCATAGGACAAGGAAGGCTCCGGCAGCGATTCATCGCACGAAGAAAATGCGCTAGCATTTTCAAGGAGTCTTCGTGCCTTCCACTGCGATCAACTTGGTTTTTGTATCCACCTAGCTTCTTGCTTCTTGCATGTATTGGTATACTACTTCGCCTTTGTGTTTGGCAATGCCTCTGTAGTGTTTGAAGTCTTCACGGGCAACCAGCACTTTACGAAAAATCATAAAATCCTCTTTTGTAATTCTATATTCATGAAGCTCTCCATTTTTAAGCTTGTCTAATATTTCTGCTGCTAAATTTTCATTCACAATTATCACTCCATCTTTCGAAATACTACTCTTATTTTATCACTAACAGCCTAATGTGAAAATAAACAGAAAAAAATCGCTAACGCGAGCTAAAACCACGTCCCAAGATCATAATCTCTTGGAACGTTTTCTCGGTTTTCGCACAGCTTTGAAATATTGACCTTGGCCGGATCTTTCCTTTGCGTTCACCTTTGACTATTTCAATAAAATCCCTTGTCACCAAGGGCTTTATATTGGCGATGAGGACCTCTCTCTTCCCGATTTCTCGTCACTGAGGTCTTCAGACGAGCGATGAGGACTTCTCTCCTCCTGATTTTTCGTCACTGAGGTCTTCATACGGGCGATGAGGACTTCTCTCCTCCTGATTTTTCGTCACTGAGGTCTTCATACGGGCGATGAGGACTTCTCTCCTCCTGATTTTTCGTCACTGGGGTCTTCATACGGGCGATGAGGACTTCTCTCCTCCTGTTTTCTCGTCACCCAGGTCTTCATACGGCGATGAGGACCTCTCCCTTTCCAATTTTTTGTCACCACCGAGGTCTTCATCCCGACGATCAAGAATTACTTTGCAGATTTTCCACAATTCAATTATTTTATAATTTCCTAAAGCATAAAAAAACCCCTTCTAATGAAGGGATTCCATGGGGGATAAGGAATAAAATGAATGGGGCAATTAGGTAGCCCTATTATTATATATGCACCCTACCGGGTAACGGTCACAAAGTAAAAATAAAATAAATTAAAAGAAAATTTAGAAAAAATAGCATGAAACTATTTACGTTTCTGCAAAAATAATGCAAACTGTATGTAACACTTTTTAAATCCACTATTTCACAAAAATAAAAAAGCCAGACAGAGAGAGATCATCTGTCGGTGAACTCTATTTAGGGGGAGATATCGTTGAAAAAAGCAGAAGTGGGAAACATCATAGAATTTCGTGAAGGTCTTCAAGGGGTGGGTAGAGAAAGTAAATGAAAACTCTGTCATAGTGGACCTTACTTATATGAACAATTATCGTGATTTAGAATTGGAACAACGAACCGTGGTTAATCATAAAAAACTATAAAATTGTAAAGTCATTATAGAACGAAACCTAAAAAAAGACTTCTCCAATTCACACAGGGGAAGTCTTTTTTGTTGCTAGCCTATTTCCTCTTCTAAAATTTCCAGTATAACGGCAGTTCTTTCTTTATCAAGTCGAACAGAAAAATGTGTCTCTTCATTAATATTCAGATTACGCCTAATTTCAATAGGAATGTTTACCTTCCCGTTATTGGAAACAATGGATTCATTATAAATGTGTTCTTCATTTATCGGTTTCATTACTAATCCTAAAGGTTGTTCCATTATCATCAGTACATCGCCATCGGAAATTTCAAGTTGTTCTCTAATTGACTTGGGAATGGTTAAATGGCCAGATTTACGAATTCTTCTTAGCTCTTTCGTTTGGCTCATAGTGGACACTCCTATTTTTTATTTCTTATTCCCTACTACGCTGAAGTGAAAACGAACTTTTCCTAAAAAGGTAGAATTAGGGTCAAAGGTCACCGATTTTAGCGATTAGGTCTGATTCCACAATATGAACACCATCTCTGCCGTCATTTAAAAACCTAACCATTGCTTTTGCAACTGTTTGTCCATGAACAGAACGATATTTTTGTAACTTTCCGCGCAATAAGGGTTGAATGGCAGTACCTAACACTTCTCCTACTCTTTCTCCTAATCTAAATTCATTTCGATCTCCAAGAAGTAAGGAAGGCCTAAAGAAATACGTAGACGTAATCCCTACAGCTGATACTGCCTGTTCCATCTCCCCTTTTACCTGGTTGTAAAAAAATCTAGAATTTTCATCTGCCCCAATTGCTGAAACTACGGCAATTTTGGTTACACCGTTTTCTTTTGCGAGACGTGCTGCTTCCACTACATAATCATAGTCCACTTTACGAAATCTCTCTTTTGTACCTGCTTTTTTCTTCGTTGTCCCTAAGCAAATAAATAGATCATCCACTTTGAAATGTTCCTTATAGTCAGACATATTCTCGAAGTCGATCTTCACTTCCGTTAGCTTAGGGTGAACCTTATTCGTATGGTTCCTTACAAATGTCGTAAGGTGGGTGTAGTAAGAATTTTGCAAAATCTCTTCCTTTACGTACGCTCCTACCAAACCTGTTGCTCCAATTAAAATGGCGCTTCTTTTTGAGTTCATGAATGGTTCTCCTCTGCCTTTGTTACTTACTTTATAACAGAATTAGTGCTTTCCTACAACTATTCACGCTCTTTAGACAGTTCTTCCCTATCAGCAGTGGAAGGGGGTTTTTCCATCCAACGATTAGTAACCATGATGTCTGCACCAGATTTTGCAAGTAATGCCGACTCCGAAGATAGCTTTTCATATTTCAGCGCAATATCCGTCCGCTGACTGGCAGAGGATGCGGTCGCATAATTTCCAATGCCAGCTGCCACCATTAAGCTATTATGAAACATCATCAACTTATCAGAAAAAGGAGGGATGTGAGATGCGGTTACAGAATAATCTGCTGCCATCGGTGCTTGAATATCATCCTTTAACAATATATCAACAAAAGTTTTTATGTGAGTAGTGGCCATTTGCTTTGCCTTTACCATGAATTCACGTACTTCCTTGCTTACAGCTGTCTGGGAAAATGCCGTACAAAGAAGCATCCCAATTTGATTAGTTTCAATATTCATACTAAGGTGGGTCACTTCAATTGTATTTAATGTACGCTTGTTCACTAAAGGGTTTAAACCGCTAAAATATTTTTTATCTTCCACTAAATACGCTCTATCAGGAATAACCGTACTAGGTTTCTTAATATATAATCCTCTTTCTAATAGCAGATCCGTTGTAATATCAAATATCTCGATTGTTCGCTGCATGAATGTCGTATAAAGCGTTCTGATATCTTTCCTTGATATGGCACTAAGACTTGCCCCATATGTAACCATTCCGATTTTGGCCATTTGTAAAACGTAAGCTAGTTGGAATGTATCCGAAAAGAGTCTTGGAGCTTTAAGATTTATGTCATTTTCAGAAAAAGCTAACGGAAGTGGGTATTTTTCCTTCCAAAAAACGGCCTTCAGTTCATTCTCATTGGAAGATGCTACATCATAAGCTTTTGCAATGATTGTTCGAATTTGCTTATCCTCTACAGTTTCGAGGAAGTATCTTAAGACACATGCTGACATGGAGTTGTTTAGGTAAAGTGTCCAAAGTGTGCTAGTTTCTGCGCAGGACCATTCTGTTGTATGGTTTGTCATTTTTGTCCCCTCCTGTTTATTGCTATTATTTTCAATTGGGAGGGATTTTAGTATAAAGTTTCTGGTCCTTTTTAATCTAAAAAATATAGTTGTTCGGTTGATACCGCTGTTCCTTTCCGCAAATGGCTTCGCTTTCCGCGGGACGGTGCTTGAGCCTCCTCGCTGCGCTGTGGGGTCTCAAGCTACCGTTACTCCCCCGCTGGAGTCTTCACCATTTGCTCCAATCCACAGCTAGAGATTTAGTAAAAGTATTGTTGTTGGGTATCATTAACTCGTTAGGTATCTTTTTTTAGCCATAAGTTAAATGAAGTCACCTAGTTGATTGGAGTGGAAGGCGCGCAGACGCCCGCGGGAGGAAGGGACAGGTGAGACCCCACAGGCTGTAAGCCGAGGAGGCTCACGGACCGCCCGCAGGCAAGCGAAGCGCATGGAACGGAAATCAACGGTCTTATAAACTTATCTCTAAAAAAAGAAAACACAATGGGAGCTGTGTTTTCTTGGATGGATTATCTGTTATCGATTTTTTCTGGGTATAGGTCGTGGTTCATAAGACGGTACTCAGCCATTTCTTCGTATTTCGTGCCAGGTTTTCCATAGTTGGTGTAAGGGTCGATGGAAATTCCGCCGCGTGGAGTGAATTTACCCCATACTTCGATATAACGCGGGTCCATTAGTTCAATTAAATCGTTCATGATGATATTCATGCAATCCTCGTGGAAATCTCCATGGTTACGGAAGCTGAATAGGTACAGCTTCAATGATTTGCTCTCCACCATTAGTTCACCCGGGATATAGCTGATGTAAATAGTGGCAAAATCCGGCTGATTCGTTTTGGGACATAAACTTGTAAACTCCGGACAATTGAATTTTACAAAATAATCTCTGTTTGGATGTTTATTTTCAAAGGTTTCCAACACATCCGGGGAATAGTTGAACAAATAACTTGTTCCTTGATTCCCTAGTAATGTTACACCTTCCAATTCTGAATCTTTTCTTCCTGACATACTCACTCTCTCCTTTATTAAACTCCGCGCTTATTGCCCCATACTAGTGTGTGCAATTGTGGCAACACGCGAACATTATTCATTTCATCATCATTCATTACCTGATCAATCAGCCACTCATACTTAGCCAACAAATTACTGATTAACTTTTGATCATCTTCTGTGGTTGTATCATCATTTCCTACTTGTACATAAAAAGCTATATCCGGATATAGCTTATGGACCTTTTTCGAGTAAGCCAAATCGTCCTCATCAAATACCACTACTTTTAGAGAAACACTACTGTTTTTAACTCTTTCTAGCAGATCTCTAAGTATGGAAAAGTTGGTATCCATCCCGGAGCTTGGCGGTTTTGGAGAAATGGTTAGATCATCTATTTCCATTAGCCAATCCTGCCATTTGCTTCCTTGCGTTTCAAGCGCCACCTTTATATCGTTCTCATGAAGGAGTTGTACAAGTTTCCCGATATTCTTTAAAAGAGCTGGGTTTCCTCCAGAGATAGTAACGTGATTAAAGGCTTTCCCACCTATTTCAACCAACTGCTCATATATCTCTTCATGTGACATCATCACTATGTCATCCTTTGCGCTGCCATCCCATGTGAAAGCAGAATCGCACCATGAACATCGGTAATCACAACCAGCCGTTCGGACGAACATCGTTTTCTGGCCAATGACCATCCCTTCTCCTTGGATGGTAGGGCCGAATATTTCTAGAACTGGAATTAGACTGCTCATTACTTTTTCCCCTTCTTAGGACGGTAAATACAATAACTTGTCGGTGTTTCCCTTACATATACTTGAAGACAGGTAGGTTTGGAAGGAAGAGTCTCTAAATGCTTTTCTATCGTTTCCCACATGACTCTTGCCACCACTTCTGTTGTAGGGAAAAAATTCGGATCCTCGTCATTGAAGACGTCTTTATGATCATTTAAGACTGTGTGATCAAATTTATCGTGCAAAAGTTTTTTTAATATTTGAAAGTTAACAAGAAAGCCTGCCTCGTCCAAGGCGTCTCCTGCCACTGTCACATTGACAAAGTAAGTATGTCCATGTAGCTGTCTGCATTTCCCTGCTGCATCTGTTGGAACAAAGTGTGCTGCTGCTATTTGCATATCCTTGTTTAGCTCATAGCAGAAATCATGTTGTACTTGTGGGTAAATTTGTTGCATCATGAGGACACAACCCCTTTATTTTTTTTAACAAGGTAGTCATCCAATCCACGTTTTCTCAGTTTACACGCAGGGCACTCGCCACATCCGTCCGCGATAACACCATTATAGCAAGTCAATGTTTTTGTTCTTACAAAGTCTAATGCGTCAAGGTCATCTGCCAATTCCCATGTTTCTTCCTTGTTCAACCACATCAAAGGAGTATGAATGACAAATGGGTAATCCATAGAAAGGTTTAACGTCACATTCATGGATTTAATAAAAACATCACGACAATCCGGGTACCCGCTGAAGTCTGTTTCGCAAACGCCTGTCACAATATGTCTCGCACCAATCTGCTTTGCTGCTACAGCTGCAAAGGAAAGGAATAGCAGATTTCTTCCGTCTACAAACGTGCTTGGCAATTCCCCTTCTTTTTCTTCTATTTCGATATTATCTCTAGTAAGGGCATTTGGTGTTAATTGTCCTAAAAGGGACATATCAAGAATGCGGTGTTTTACTCCAAGTTCTTTTGCAATACTTGTTGCACAATCAATCTCTAGTTCATGTCGCTGTCCGTAATGGAATGTGACAGCTTCCACTTCATCAAATTCTTTCATTGCCCAAATTAGGCAAGTAGTGCTGTCCTGCCCGCCACTGAACACGACCATCGCTTTTTCCTTTTGCTTCATCGTGTCTTCACTCCTTTAATCATCTATATCTATAGTCATACAAAAAACGCTAACCAAAAATAATGGAGGCTAGCGCATAACATCAGAAAAAATAAAAAAACTATATCCTAAGGAATATAGTTTGGTATCTGTCCTTAGTTTTTTATAGAGGGTATTTGCTAGAACCTCTCCTGACACCATTATCGGCGTAAGACTTTATTCAATTTAACTTTGTTACTATAACATATTTTCAATAAAGTATCTACATTTTCTTCTAGAGTACTTTTATTTTAAGGAGTGTTAAGCATGGCACGTTCAGCTAGTCTATTACGTTTGAGAACAAGCTTTTGGTATTTGCCCTCTTTTTATGGAGCATTTGCATTCTTCCTTGCAATCGGCACATTATTACTTGATAATTACTTACTTTCATCTATGGATGCAGAGAATCAAATACCAGCCATTTTTCTTTCAGACATCAATTTGTCTCAAACCATTCTCAGCTCCATTGCGTCGTCATTATTAACGATGACTACCATTACATTCTCTACCATCTTAGTGGTGCTGACCACCTACCTGTCTGAATTTTCTCCACGGGCATTGCAAAACTTTATTACGGACCACTCCACCCAAAGGGTACTCGGGATTTTTACGGCAGGATTTATTTTATTGCATTATTTTACTCCTTTTTTTAAAAGAAACGACAGAAGAACAGCTATTTCCTTGTGCCTACATTTGCAGTTGCAATTGCTATTCTTTGCTTAATTGTATTCGTCTTCTTCATCCAGCATGTCACTACGTGGATCCAAGTGAGCAATTTACTCCATAACATCACCGTGGAAACGATGGACTGTATGGAAGAATTGTTCGAAGAAAGTGATGCCTCCATCCACGACGCGCCATGGGATGACTGGGAAAGTCAGGAGATTTCTACAAAGGAACCAGTCACTATCATGAGCAAAGAGCCTGGTTATGTTCAGTACATTGATGTCGATGCGTTGGTTAAAGAAGCTTATGATTCAGACTGCATTGTCCGAGTTGAACGGCAACAAGGGGATTATATCAATGAACACACACCGCTTCTTTCCGTCTGGTCAGGAAAGAAGATTGATAAAGATTCCCTCAGAGCTTTAATAACTGTCTCCATTGCCCGAGCACCATTAGAAGATGTGGAATTTGGTATTAGAAAAGTAAATGAAATCGGAGTAAGGGCGCTTTCGTCTGGCATCAACGATCCGAGCACAGCAGTTCACTGTATCGAGCAACTTGGGACTCTACTTTCAAAACTGGCATCTATGCAAGGGCCACAACCCTATTTCAACGATAAGTATAGAAACTTGCGAGTGATTGTCAAAACACCGGAATTTTTTGATTATCTTGATATTGCGTTCTCCCCTATCATTCGTTATGGGAAAACAGATATAGATGTTATTACTTCTATTATTCACGTACTAAAGATTATCTCAGATCATTCACCTGAATTTCGAAAAGAGTCCATTTGGAAATATACAAAACATACAATAGAATCAATTAAAGACGAAATATATTTTGAACTGGAAAAAGAACGCTTGAATAGATGTTTGAAAGAACTCTGTTTTTCCCTCGGACATGGAAAAGAGTTTGAACGTGTTTGGATATAAAGTTTCTAAAGCAATAAAAGCGAAAAACCAATCCCTCTCTCCTGGGATTGGCTTTTTAACTATATAATGTTTTACCTTTCTAAAATTCCGACACCCAGCACCATGTTATTCCACAATATATCCTCAATTCTTTCCTGACGATCTTTTGGACATTGAATCATAACGATAATGTCCGCATCTGATCCACGCTTCCTAAGTGCTTTTTCACTTTTTTTAGTAAAATAATAATCAACTAAAAAACCGAACACACCACCGAATACTAGTCCGAAAAGTCCCCAGAGAATGGGACCGAGATAAAATATATACCCATAAATAACCCCTAAAAGCATAAAGATGATTCCAAAGATAGCAGCTAGATCGATTAAACTCCTCCCATCTGAACGATGCATGGAGTCAATCGCTTTCGTTTGATATTTAATCTTATCGAGCGGAACAACTAAGATATGCTCTTTCGTTAGTCCCAGCTCTTCTAATTCACGTAATGTAAGTTCCATTTCCATGTTGTATTTAAATGTCGCGAAAATGTACATTACTTTCCAGCTCTTTTCTATATCGGCATTTTAAACTGAATATCCTGGTATTTTTCTTTTAATTCTCTTGATATATATTTATCAATAAATTTATTGAGCTCCATTGCACTCACATAGGAATCATAACCGGCAAAACAATAAATTGACGGGACGAATAAAAACCATTGCGGTACTAAAACATCGGTAGCTCCTTGGAAATTTCCGACCAGTGTCATGTGAATGGCTGGAAATACGTTTGCTTGATATGTAATAATCAACCACCATGTTAAAACAAAAATAACAGACAAGACTCTTGTTACATAAAGATTTCCTAACCCAGGAGTCAATAAAGACCAAATAATCGCAAGCAATGGGTTCTTTTTATCAAGGACGTTAATCTCAATAGAAGATGTATTCTTGATGAGTAACGGAAAACCTTCATGATAAGCTAACGTATAATGTTTATTCATTTCTATGGTAAGGCGGTAACTGTCCCAAATAGAAAATACATACATGCACACATATAAAATGATCCAATGTTGGTCTAACACAGCAATTCCTTCTTCAAACCTCCCTGTCATAGAGAGGTATATAGCTTCATTTAAATGAGCCAATGAATTAATTACGACTTCCCATGTAATTAAAATAAATGCTGTTAAATATTTCGATAACATAAAGTGTCCAAAGCCTGGAAATACCGCACCCCACCAAGCCACGACAAAGGGCTTGCGATAATGCAAAATACTTGTAGTATAAGGACTTAAGATGGCAACATATCTCTTTTTTTCATGCTGAATCCCCATACTCTAAGCCTCATTTCTGTAATATCTTCCAATAGTATGCTTTTATAACCCCTACAATATACCCCTAGCTCATATAACAATAGAGGTCATCCCTATAGGAAGGAATGACCGGCAACAATAAATTATTTATTTTTCCCCGCTTCATCTGCTAGTTGTTCAAAACTCTTCACTTTACCGTGTTCATTTTGCGATTGCTTTCTCACTTTTCTTTGTCTTTCTTGTTGGCTTTTTGATTGTGTCATGCTTCCATCTCCTTACATAATTTAAGTGTTTCTTTGATAGTATGTTCGTTTATCATAAGAAGCTTTCCTGTTAAAATAAGGTCAAGCACATAATTAGGAGTAAATAATATGAAAAAGACTCTTTCGTTTTTAGTTTTAGCAAACTTCTTACTTGCTATTAGCTTTTTGCTAACAGATTATTTTTGGATGCTGTTTCCTGTCTCGCTATTCATCCTTATTTTAGTAAGTATGAAAGATAAGAGATTTACTCGTCTTAATAACAGACTTTTTTCTTTACAAGATATTTCGTATGGAATCTTAACAGGGACGATCTTATATGGGGTATTTTTAGTTGCTTACTTAATACTGAAAGTACTTCCCTTTCCACTCATTACTTTTGTGGAAGAATTATATTTGATTGTAGGCCCACGTAGTTGGTGGCATTACTTAATGTTGGTTCTAATTATTATTCCAGGAGAGGAAATTTTCTGGAGAAGATATCTTCAATCTAAACTAGTAAATAGATACGGCATGTTAGTAGGGGTTATAGCAGGGGCATGTTTGTACGCATTGGCTCACACGTGGACAGGCAATCCCATGTTGGTCGCCGCAGCAGCAACGGCAGGTGTTGTTTGGGGTGCCTTATATGTATGGAAGAACTCCCTTACTCTTGTCATCATTTCCCACCTTGTATTTGATTTATGGTTACTTGTTATTTTCCCATTAAACTTTTGATATCCCTTTTGGAAATTATAAGGTAAAATAAATATTTATTATGTATTTCAGGAGGGGAAATATCATGGATGCTTTGTATTTATTTGTTATAGCCGCTGTAATTGCAAGCTTTGGGATCTCGATTGTTTTACGCTCCAGTATGGAGAAACTTGTGTTAGAGCCAGAAACCTTTGGACAAATCCAATCTAGATTCTTCATTTATGTAGCTGTCATTGAAGCACTTCCAATTATCCTTATTGTCTTCGGCTTTATGACATTGATGGATTCCACTGTTAACTTATTCATCCCAATTACAATTGTGGCAGTGAGTGTACTAGTGAACTTTATTCTAAACTTAATAAAAAAGAATGAACTTGTCAGCGGTGCACCCGCACTGCAAGAAAAACTTATGACATTCTTCCTAATCGGCAACGTCCTAATGACCGCCATCCCAATCGTTGCCATCGTCGCTACATTCGTACGATAAGAGTTTTTTGAGGAAGTGAGCGGGTTAGTAAAATATCCGTTGAAGATACCTAACCACCCTGTTGATTGGAGCAAATGGCGTAGACTCCTGCGGGGGAAGAAGCGACATTGTTGAGACCCCGCAACGAAGTGAGGAGGCTCAAGGTCGCCCCGCGGAAAGCGAAGCCAACTGCGGAAATCAACAGGGAGTTTATCCATATCCCCCTCACTTCCTCACCACCAACAACACCAAAAACGCCATACTCACATACCCAAAAAACGGATACAAATGCTCAATCAAACTGCCATATCCAATCTGACTAATCATATAAATAATACTCACCAACACAACCGTCACCACATACCGCGACACATTCAACATACTCTCCAACTGCCGCTGCAACCCAAAAATATCACTAACAACCGATGTAAATATCTCCCCATAAATCACAAAAACATAAATGCCAAAAAACGAAAGCATACTCAACTTCACCACTTCCGCCATCGGGATCTCAAACGTATGAAACTCTGGAAGCGAAGCAATTGATATATGACACGTCAATAAAATAAAACACAAGACAAGTCCCCCAATGAACCCGCCACGTTTAATGACCCAATCATCCTTTGCTTCCGTTGCCAGCGGAACAAGAACCGGCTGTGCCATTGCTAGATTGAATGACACATACATAAACGGTGCCAACCAACCCTTTAAACTGTCCTTTACAGGCTCCAGGCTCAAAAAAGATATCCCATTTTCTGCAATGGAGTTTCCAGCAATGATAAAACTGAAAATAATCATAACCGGAACCACAATAACATTAACCCCAACCAATCCTTTTACACCAAAAAGAACCACACAGACAGAAAGTACAACCGTTAGGAGCAAACCGAGCTGAAATGACCATCCGAGTTGTTCCTCAAAAACTGCACCAGCCCCCGAAAGCATGACTGCTCCCACACAAATCAAAATGACCAACATAAAGAGATTGACAACCGTTCCCGCAGACAAACCAAATAAATATTCATTAAACTCTTTATAGGAATTTGCCTTGATCCTCTTGGAAATCAGCATCATTTTTGTCCCAAGCCAAATAAATAAAAACCCACTCATAAGTATCGTAATTAATCCGATCCACCCGTATTGCGTAAAAAACTGAACAATTTCTTTCCCTGTAGCAAAACCCGCACCTACAATGGTGCCTACATACACCGCCCCTATTTGACAAGCACTAAGCCAGCTGCGTTTCACGATTGCCACACCCTCTTCTCCCTTAAGCATTCCACCAAAATAAAACCAGCTTGTCACATATATATGAGACAAGCTGGAAAGAAAGAAGAGAGAATTGTACGAGCTATTAGATTATACGTTAACTTTTTCAACCCTATGTTGATAATTACCTTTAAGTTCAAAGTAGGCCAGCAATGGGTTTTCTAAAAGAATCCTTTCCACTTCTTCTGTTTCAACGACAGCCGCTCTATCAGATAGACGAGCTAAAACTTTGATATCATAAGGAACTTCTAATTTTTTATTCTTATTAAAAAGTACCCACTTAGAAGAGTTTGCAGCTTCCTCCTGATACACTACGTAAGCTGGCTCTGAGTTAACAGGGCGACTAATCTGGATAATGTCTTCTAAAATAGCACTAGCTGTTGGGTACATACCCGCTCCAGGTCCTTGCAGTTGAACATTACCAACAAGATCAGTCTCTATGGAAACCGCATTTTGCACTCCATCGACCTGATAAAATGGGTGTTCAGTAGAAATCAACACCGGCTCCACCTTACACTGAACCCCTTTTTGTCCTTTAAATAACGTAACAATATGCCTGAAGCGTAATCCAAGTTCATCCGCACTTTCCACATAGTCTGCAGTAATGTCTGTAATACCCTTGCGTATGGTTGACTGCTCTTCTGGTTTTTCCCCAAAGATAAGCTGACTCAATACAACACCCTTGTAATAGGCATCATACCCCTCAATATCATTAGATGGATCAGCTTCTGCATAACCGTTTTCTTGTGCTGCTCGTAAGGTTTTTTCAAAAGTATGACCATCTTTTCTCATGCTTGATAAGATAAAGTTGGACGTTCCATTTAAGATCCCTTCAACTTTTCGAACGCGATTCACCTGCAAAAGTTGCCTCAAGGTTTGTATTACAGGTATACCACCAGCTACTGTTGCCTCAAACCCTACCGTAACATCATTCTTTTTGGCTAGGGCAAGAAGTTCCTCTCCATGATGAGCAAACATTTCCTTGTTCGCAGTCACCACGTGAATTCCTTTTTCCAATGCCTGTGTTAAATAGGTGTGTCCCGGCTCACAGCCCACAATAGCATCTACTATTACATCCAGTTCCCCAATATTCAAAATTTCTTCGAAGTTTGTCGTAAGTAAAACTCCATCCTCACGAGATTGTTCATGTTTCTCTAGATTCTTCACAAGGATTGCCACCACATTCACACTTTTCCCCAATACCTGTTCTAACCTTGCTTGGTGAGATTTAATGGAATAATGAACGCCTTTGCCTACTGTACCAAACCCTAGGATGGCAATATTTAAATGAGACATTCTGTCACTTCCTTTTTCTCTAATATGTTTTTGACATGATGTCCCCATTTTTCAAATTCCACAAGAAACCCGTCATGCCCGAACCTAGTCTCAACTTGTACATAGGCCGCATTTTTATTGCGTTTTTTTAGTTCTTTAAAAAATGCCTCTGCTAAAGTTGGTGGGTAAAGAAGATCCCCGGAAAAACTGAGCATACAAACTTTTGCTTTCACTTTCTCAAGCGCTTTTTCCCATCCTCCTCTTTCAAACCCTAGATCAAATTGATCCATTGCCTGAAGAAGAATAAGATAGCTGTTTGCATCAAAACGTTTAGAAAATTTCCGGCCTTGGTATTTTAAATAGGAGTCAACCTGATATTCTATATCAACTCCTTCTTTCCTTTCCCTGTTAAACCGGTCATTAAATAAGCCTTCCGACCGGTATGTGACCAACCCTACCATTCTCGCTATCTCCATCCCTTTAATAAGAGTCCCATCAGGATAGTTTCCGTTATCCCACAGAGGATCTGATTTTATCGCATGCCGGCCAATTGAATTGTATGCCAGGGCATAGTCTGTAAAGTAAGGGGTCACCGCCATTGGAATGAGAATTTCTGTGAAGTTAGGATACAAATGTCCCCATTCAAGCACCTGCATTCCACCGAGTGATCCCCCGATAATAGCCTTAACACGGTCAATTCCTAACTTTCGCAAAGCTTTAAACTGAGAATGCACTATATCTCTGATTGTCACGGCAGGAAAGGCTGCGCCGTACTTTCTATTTGTCTCAGGGTTTATGCTTATCGGCCCTGTACTGCCACTACAACCGCCAAGAACATTCAACGTAATAACGTGGTACCTGTTCGTGTCGATATATAAATCAGGTCCGATAAATTCATTCCACCAACCAGGGTTTTCTTTTGAACCGACAGAAACCTGATTTCCTGATAGAGCATGGCATATGACAATCACTTCACCCGTTGGATTTCCTTTTCTTTCATATGCTATCTCCACATCAGGGAGTTTTTTTCCGTTTTCTAAAAGCAGCGTTCCGATCGATACCTTATTGGTATGTTCCGTTTGACAGCTCACAAATGCCCACTCATTTCTATATGTTTTGACTGACTGCAGCTTGTTTGGATTTTCCGGTAGCAACGAAAAGTGCTTGATCTAAATCATGTTTCAGATCCTTTAGTGATTCAATTCCGACAGATAAGCGAATCAGATCTTCCGTTACACCGGACTTGATTAAGTCGTCACCAGATAGCTGCTGATGTGTGGTGGAAGCCGGGTGAATAATCAAAGATTTTGCATCCCCTACATTTGCCACATGGGACCAAAGTTTAATGCTGTCAATCGCCTTTCTCCCTGCATCTCTCCCACCTTCAATTCCGAAGTTTACAATGGATCCATTACCTTTACCCAAATATTTTCTGGCAAGTGTATGTGCCGGGTGATTTGGTAGTCCAGGATATGATACCCACTCTACTGCAGGGTGGTCTTCTAGGTACTTTGCTAATTCCAAGGCATTCTCGTTATGCTTTTCCACTCGTAAATGCAAGGTTTCAAGTCCCTGTAAAAGTAAGAATGCATTCTGAGGACTTAAGCACGCTCCAAAGTCTCTTAATAGTTGGACTCTTAGCTTAACAGCGAATGCAAGATTCCCAAAAGTCTGTGCATACTTGATTCCGTTGTAGCTCTCATCCGGCTCTGTGAATCCAGGGAAGTTTGGATGGTCCCAGTTAAAGTTCCCCCCATCCACCACTACACCGCCAATGGTTGTTCCATGTCCGCCAATCCATTTAGTGGCAGAGTGAACAACGATGTCTGCTCCCCACTTGATAGGATTGCAAAGGTAAGGGGAAGCAAAGGTGTTGTCAATGATCAACGGAATATAGTTATCATGAGCGACCTTTGCTACTGCCTCTACATCCAGTACGCGTAAGCTCGGGTTTCCAATAATCTCACCGAATATCGCTTTCGTTTTCGGTGTAATGGCATTGCGGAAATTCTCAGGGTCTGTTGCATCTACGAATTTCACCTTAATTCCATACTTAGGCAGTGTTACAGCAAAAAGATTATAGGTGCCCCCATATAAATTTTCCGCTGCAACAATTTCATCTCCAGCATGCGCAATATTTAAAATGGCAAACGCTATTGCTGACATTCCAGAGCTTGTCGCAACAGCAGCTGCCCCTCCTTCTAAAAGAGCCAGTCTTTTTTCTAACACATCTACAGTCGGATTCATGATTCTTGTATATATATTGCCAAATTCATTTAACGCGAAAAGATTTTGAGCGTGATCCGTGTTGTCAAAAACATAGGAGGTTGTTTGATAAATAGGGACTGCCCTTGAACCTGTTGTCGGGTCTGGCGTTTGTCCTCCGTGCAATAATACTGTTTCCACATCATAATTTGGTTTTGTCATCCTACATTCCTCCAATTTTCTATTTTCAACAAAATAAAAACCCCTTCCTAAGAAGAGGTTTAAAAATCCTCCTCTTATCTCTCAGGCTACTTCGCCTGCAGGAATTAGCACCAACTCAAGAAATTAAATTCTTGAAGGTTGCCGGACTTCATCGGGCCTGATCCCTCAGTCACTCTGGATAAGAGTTATTTAGTTGGTTAATACGTTAAAACATAATAGTTATATAATCTACGATATTTCTAAGGAGAAATAATTATTACTAAAACTTTTTGCAATTATAGCAACTGGAAAGCACAAAAGTCAATACAATATTCTGAACTTTTCAACATAACTTTCTGCTTCCACTAAATTCCTGAAAGCAAACTACTTGAAAGTCAAAAAAGGTCAAAGTATAATATCCATACAACCTACAAAGGTCAAAATAAGTCAAACTTTTATCAAAGGTGACATGTTTCCCTTTCAAAACAATGGAGCATCTCACACCAATATGAGGAGGTAGCAGAATGATGAAATGTCAAAAATGTGAAGTAAATAACGCAACCATTCAATTTAAATTTCGCTCTAATAACGAGCAGACACAACTTGTCTTATGCTCTTCCTGCTTTGAGGAAGTAAGAGCACAAATGACATCACCGACTCCAAACGGTTTTTTCTCTGACTTCCCTTTTGGAAATGGCTCCCCTAATGAGGAAGGCCACATAAACGGGAAAGCGCAAAACCCACCAATAGGAAGCAAAAAAGGTGGAAGCATTCTTGAAGAGCTAGGTAAAAATATAACCAACATTGCCAAAACAGGGCTTATTGATCCTGTTATTGGCCGTGATAAAGAAATTAAACGTGTAATTGAAATTCTAAATAGAAGAAATAAAAACAACCCTGTTTTGATCGGGGAACCAGGTGTAGGTAAAACTGCCATCGTGGAAGGACTAGCTTTGAAAATTGTTGAAGGCGATGTCCCTTCCAAATTAAAAAACAAGGAAATTTATTTGCTTGATGTAGCCTCCCTTGTCGCAAACACAGGTATTCGCGGTCAATTTGAAGAACGCCTTAAACTAGTAATTGCAGAACTACAAAAAAGAAAGAACGTCATATTATTCGTAGATGAACTTCACCTTATAGTTGGTGCCGGATCTGCAGAAGGTTCTATGGATGCTGGTAACATTTTAAAACCTGCATTGGCACGTGGCGAACTCCAATTGGTCGGGGCAACGACTTTAAAAGAATACCGTCAAATTGAAAAGGATGCCGCACTTGAACGCCGTTTTCAGCCGGTAACCGTGAAAGAGCCTTCTACGGATGAGGCATTAAAAATCATCAAAGGTATTCAATCAAAATATGAGGAATATCACCAAGTTTCTTATTCTGAAGATGCCATTAAGGCATGCGTAGAATTATCACACCGCTACATTCAAGATCGTTTCCTACCAGACAAAGCAATCGATCTTTTAGATGAAGCAGGTTCTAGAAAAAATCTAACGCTAAATACGATTGACTTGGAGCAGATTGATGCTCGTCTGACTCAAATTGAGGAAGAAAAAAAGGCCGCATTATCGAAGGAGGATTACGAAACTGCTGCCAAATTAAGAGACGAAGAGGAAGAGCTTGAAGAAAAAAGAAATTCCAACGATCAAACGGATGCTGTGCGTGGTCAGGTGACATTGGAAGACATTCAACTCATCATGGAAGAGATGTCAGGAATACCAGTTGGTAAACTGCAGGCGGATGAACAGGCAAAGCTTAAAAACCTTGCAACAAACCTGAACCAAAAAGTCATTGGTCAAGAAGAAGCTGTTAACAAAATTACAAAAGCAATCCGTAGAAGCCGTGCTGGCTTGAAAAGAAAAGAGCGTCCAATCGGTGCTTTCTTATTCGTTGGTCCTACAGGGGTAGGAAAAACCGAATTGACCAAATCACTGGCTGAAGAGCTCTTTGGAACGAAAGATGCTTATATCCGCTTTGATATGAGTGAATATATGGAGAAGCACGCAGTTTCCAAGCTAATCGGTTCCCCTCCTGGCTATGTCGGGCACGAAGAAGCGGGACAACTAACAGAAAAAGTGAGAAGAAACCCTTACAGCATTATTTTGCTGGATGAGATGGAAAAAGCTCATCCGGACGTTCTCCATCTGTTCTTGCAAGTGATGGAAGATGGAAGGCTTACGGACAGTCAAGGAAGAACCGTAAGTTTCAAAGATACGGTTATCATCATGACAAGTAATGCAGGTGTGATGGATAAGAAAATCTCCGTAGGCTTTGAAAAACAGAACTTGCCTCAAACGGGATCCGTTATCGAAAGCTTATCCAATTACTTCAAACCTGAATTTTTAAACCGTTTTGATAGTATCATCGAGTTCTCCCAGTTACAAAAAGATCACTTATTGGCGATTGTGGATATTATGATCGACGAATTAGCTGAAATGCTGAGACAAGAACGTGATTGCAAACTAATTATTTCAGATGCAGCAAAAGAGAAATTGATAGAGCTTGGATATAACCCTGCATTCGGTGCAAGACCATTACGCAGAATTATCCAAGAGCATATCGAAGATCCAATCACAGACCTACTATTGGATGGCGATACTTTTACGAATATCAAAGTAGATGTAACAGATGACCAAATTGTCGTAAACGGTAAATAACCTAAAAAAGACTGTCCAAATCCGGGCAGTCTTTTTTAATAATATGAAAGTATATTATACTGTTGATTTCCGTTCCAGGCGCTTCGCTTGCCTGCGGGCGTCTGCGCGCCTTCCACTCCAATCAACAAGGTTACTTCATTCACCTTAGTCAAATAAGCAACCTATCCGACGGTTACTGATGTACCAATAACGTTTCTTTAACGTAATTTCTAGCTGTGGATTGGAGCAAATGGCGGAGACTCCTACGGGGGAGTAGCGGCAATGTTGAGACCCCGCAACGAAGTGAGGAGGCTCAAGGTCGCCCCGTGGAAAGCGCAGCCATTTGCGGAAAGGAACAGCGGCTACTAACTAATATTTCTTTTTGTGTTTTACCTATACCTATATATCAAGCTCTCTGTTCAGGTCCAGTCCCAGGCCTCTTCTGTAAAAACGAAAACCCCTGCTTTTGAATTCAGGAATATAAAACTTCATTTTTGAATGCCCTGCGTTCCCGATAAATATCAAATTGTACCTTGCGAAGCCTTGAAGGGTCAACAAACTAAACGTTTCCCTCCATTCATTATCCGGATCTATAATGCCATCCACTATTTCCTTTTGGATAATTTTTTTCATTCATGATGGAATTGGCGTTCTCCACCTTGGTTTTTCGATTGACACGCCGAAACATTAAAAAGAAACACAATGGAAAATAACCACATGAAACATACAAGCCACGATACTAACCTCCCACCCTTATCGTGACCCTCTGTCTTCTCAATATGTGATTTCCAACCCATTTGTTACAAAACTGTAATCTACTCTAAATCAAATTCATTTAAAATGAACAAAACTAAAACCCTGTTCCAATAATGCCAGCACTGCATCTTTAACTCCTTCTGCAGTCTCACTTTGTGGTTGGTTCATATGTAAAATAACGATGGAACCTGGTTGTGCTTTTAGCATTTCCTGCGATACTTCCTCATTTGTAAAAGTTGCGCCACCATCCCCAATGACATTAAAGTTTACCACTTGAACCCCTAAGTCTTCTGCAATTTGGACGGCTGTGTCATCATAAAATGCCGTTCCCGAGCGAAAATATTGCGGGATTTCTCCTGTAATCCCAAATATTTTCATTTGATTTTCCATTATTTCTTCCACTATTTCTTCTTGAGAAGAAGTACTTGAAATTCCCCATGCACTCCGGGGAGTTACAGAAAGCGGTTTATGTTCTGTACCATGATTTTGGATGGTGAAAAGGGGGTTTGCTGCAAGCTCCACAAAGGCCTCATACTGTTCATCAATCCACCTAGCATTGACAAAAAGATCTGCTTTAATGTCGTTTTCGATTAGGAAGGTTATTAACTCTTCATCATATCCGCTTCCATTTTCACCGCCGCATGCATCCAAAGTGAGGGCTATGACTTTTTCCTCTGTATTAAGCCGTGTTTTAACTCCTGTTACATACTCGGAAAATTGCGACGATTCACCATACACTTTTCCATTTACTTCTAATGCGAGATTCTCTAGCTCCTGTTTTTGTTTGTCTACTTCTAGTCTTTCACTATCTGTATTTTCAGTTATTTCTTCTGCTGAAACTTCTTCTTGTGGTTCTTCTTGAACCACGTTGCTCTCATGATTATTCTGTTCAGTTACACTTGTATTTGCGTTTGATGCACACCCCATTGTAACCAAAAGAAGAGACATGAAAACCACTAACTTTTTCCCCATATATCTTCCATCCCCTGTATATTTCGACTTTATACTTCCAAAGAAATAACGATAATCTCCCAAAAAAAGATGACCAGATGAGAGACTCACTTTGTAGTTAAGTGAGCCTATCTTCTAGTCAGCCTATATCCTTTTTCTATGTTGTAGGAATGGTTTCTGTTAGTGGAAAGGCTTTTACTGCTTTAAGCGTAATTTCTTTTTCATCAAATGGAACGGATTCGTTTCCAATCAGCTGATAATTTTCATGACCTTTACCGGCAATGAGGATGACGTCCCCTTCACCTGCAATCTCAACTGCTCGGATGATTGCTTGTTCGCGATCAGGAATACATTCAAAGTTCTCATGTACGGCCCCTTCAGCCATTCCCTGGACTATTTCTTCCCCAGGTTCATCCAGCGGATTATCTGTAGTAAAGATGACATATTCCGACTTTTCTGTTGCTATTCTGCCCATCTTAGGACGTTTATCTTTGTCTCTTCCACCACCTGTGCCGATAATGGAAATAATTTTGTGTTTAGAAAACATGCGGATACTGTCCAACGCTTTGCCAATTGCATCCTCCGTATGGGCATAATCGATGATGACATTTCGCTTGTCACCAGTCTCAAGTGTCTGCATTCTTCCGCTTGGTGGTGTAGTCTCTCTTAAATGGTTCAAGATTCGCTCAAACGGCATGCCCTTGTCCCATAGAACGCAAATGACAGACAAAATGTTATACACATTAAACTCTCCAACAAATGGGATCTCCAACTCGAATTCACCAAAATTTGTTTCAAGTACGAAGCTTGTCTTATTTTCAAAAAATTGTATCTCTCTCGCTTTAAAATCGGCTTCATTTTTAATTCCGTAGGTGATGATTCTAGCACCTGTCATTTGAACATAGTCCTTGGTTGCAGCGTCGTCTACATTTAATATGGCTGCTTTGTCTTTGCGCATGTCTTGACCTAATTGTGCAAAAAGCAGTCCTTTGGCATTTTTATAATTTTCCATCGTTCCATGAAAGTCGAGGTGATCTTGTGTTAGGTTAGTGAATACCCCGTTTTGGAATTCCACTCCTGCAAGACGTCCAAGTACAAGACCATGCGATGATACTTCCATTACCACATCGGTCACTCCGGCTTCTACCATATCTTTAAGCATTCGCTGCATCGTTAAAACGTCACTTGTTGTATTTTTACTTTCAAATTTTTCACCATCAATATCAATCTCAATAGTACCGCTTAGCCCAGTTTTATATCCTTCTTTTCTCATTACATTATTGATGACACTTGAAACCGTCGTTTTTCCATTTGTCCCTGTAACCCCGACAATGCGAAGTTTTGTGGATGGAAAATCAAAAAATGCATTTGCCAACTGACCTAATGCACGCTCTGTGTCTCGAACATGCACATAACAGATTCCTTCCACCAATTGTTCCGGCATATCCTGAACTACAATGACACTCGCACCTTTTTCTATTGCTGAAGATATGTAGCGGTGACCATCCACTGTGTAGCCTTTTATACAAACAAATACTGAATCTGTCGTTACTTGTCTAGAATCAGAAAAAATATTAGAAACGGATAATGGGAAATCACCGTATACTTTTAATGTGGAAACATTGGAAAATAATACATTCGTTTTCATAACAGTCACTTCCTTTTCTGATACTAAAAATGTTAATAGTAGTATCTTCATAAAAATCTTTATGTAGCTTACCGATTTTTACTAATAATTTTAAGAGTATTTAATTCTATTTTGGTTAAAGTATACCCTTTATTCTACAAAATTTGCGATAAAAGTGAAAGAAAAAGCTGCCGGAGAGTACGACAGCTTCATCTATTATAATGCTTTATCATTCACTTCATTTAAATAATTTTCAATCTCGCCGACAACCGACTCTACACAACCATCCTCAAACGGAGATCGGAGACCTGCAAATTTAACTAAGTCCACAAATGATTTGCTACCACCTTGTTTGCAAAGTTCCAAATAGGAGGTCCATGCAGATTCAGGATTTTCTTGTGAAAGCTTCCAATATTGCAGGGCGCATATTTGGGCTAATGTGTAATCAATGTAATAGAAAGGTGTACGATATATATGGCCTTGACGCTGCCAGAAACCACCTGCTTCTAGATAGGAATTTCCATCATAGTCACGGCCCGGCAGGTATTTCTTTTCAATCTCTCTCCATGCTTGATTTCTTTCTGCAGGAGTTGCTTCTGGGTTTTGATATACATAATGTTGGAATTCATCAACTGCGACACCATATGGCAAGAAGGAAATCGCTCCACTTAGATGAGAGAACTTATATTTGTCTGTATCCTCTTTGAAAAATAGGTTCATCCAAGGCCAAGTGAAGAATTCCATGCTCATAGAGTGAATTTCACATGCTTCATAAGTTGGCCAGTTATACTCAGGCACATCAAAATCACGGCTCATATAGACTTGGAATGCATGTCCCGCTTCATGTGTGAGAACATCAATGTCTCCACTCGTTCCGTTAAAATTCGAGAAGATATACGGTGCCTTATAGGTTGGGATATAGGTGCAGTACCCGCCTGCTTCCTTCCCTTTTTTCGCAACAAGATCCATCAAGTTTTTATCAATCATAAATTGGAAAAACTCTTTTGTCTCTTCAGACAGTTCTTCATACATTTGTTTACCATTTTCTATGATCCATTCAGGTGTTCCTTTTGGCTTAGCATTACCTGTTTGGAATTTAAAGCCTTCATCATAATACTTCATGGAATCTATACCGATACGTTCCTGCTGCCTTTCAGCAAGCTTTTCTACTAAAGGAACGATGGAATCTTTTACTTGATCTCGGAATTTAGCAACCATTTCCGCATTATAATCCGTACGGGTCATACGGGCATATCCAAGCTCCACAAAACTTTCGTAGCCAAGCTTCTTGGCCATTTTCGTACGGACTTTAACAAGTTGGTCAAAGATTTCGTCGAACTCTTCTTGGTTCTCTTGAAAGAAACCAAATTTCGCTTCACTTGCTTGCTTGCGGATGGCACGATCCTCGGACTCCGTGTATGGATCTAATTGAGCCAGTGTCAGCTCTTCTCCATTAAAATTAATCTTTGCAGAAGCAACCAGCTTTGAGTATTTGGTTGAAAGTTTATTTTCAAGTTGAAGGTCTTCGATAATCGCATCATCGAATGTCTTTAGTTCACATTCTGCCAAAGCAAAAAGCTGTGTCCCCCATTTTTTTTCAAGCTCGTTTCTGAACGGTGACTTGACCAGCGCTTTATAAAACTTTGTTTCTAAAGATTTCGTAAGAGGTTCGATTTCATCGAGGAAATCTTGCTCTTCTTTATAAAATTCATCGTTCGTATCAATGGAGTGACGAATATAGACTAAGTTAAAATCTGTACTTAATTGATTCCGCACATCATTTATCTCCCTAATCGCTTCCTCCTGCAATCCAACAGAATCTGCCGCCTCAAACCTCTCTACAGCAGCCATAAACCTCTTCTCCACCTCATCCATATTAGGACGCGTATACCCAAACTCTTCAAATCTCATATGTATTTATCCCCTTTACAAACAGACTTAACCTTATATGTATTCGACATGAAAGAAGAAATTCCTTGTGGGGTCTGACCCCACAAGGAATTTTTTTCACAACAAAAAACCACAAAAAAAAACCAACCATTAATGGTCAGTCTTTTGTTGGGCGTTTAGGCCGAGTTTTTTGATGAGTTGGATGGCTTGTTCTTTTTCTTGTTGGGTAAGGCCGTCCACTAGGGTGTGGATGTGCTGTTCGTGTTTTGGGAATATTTCATTCAGTAGTTGCTTTCCTTCGTCCGTTATTTGGGCGTAGGTTACCCTTCTGTCTTTTGGACAAGCTTTTCGGACTAGGAGTCCTTTGTTTTCCAACTTATCGACCACATATGTGATGCTGCCGCTTGCCAATAATATTTTCCCGCCGATTTGCTGTAATGGTTGCTCGCCTTTGTGATAGAGAAGTTCTAGCACTGCAAATTCAGTTGGATTCAATTTAAAGCTTTGGATAGATTGGTTTGCTTTGTCATTCAATGCACGAAACGCTCTGGAAAGAACAATAAATAACTTTAGTGAAGTGTCGAGCTCGTGTCTTTCTGCCATAATAGTCATTCCTTTTTTAAAAAATATCTTGAATTAAGACTAATGGTATAGTACTTGGCTTGATTCGTCAATTAAAATTCAAGAAAATGTAAAATCCTATTTCTATTAAATGTTTTCATCTTTCCATATTACCTTCCAATTCCGATCTACTGTCGCTTCAATTATCTTTTCTTCAAGAATATAGTTAGCAATTAATTCGGACATGTCCATAGGGATATCCTTTACTACCCTCTTGTCACGATACATAGTATAGTCACCGCCACCGCCTGCACGGTAGTTGTTCATAACCACTTCGAATTCTTGATTCCTGTCGATATCACGCCCATCTCTTGCTAATTTCACTACCCTCTCTCCAATTGGCTTCCTAATGTCCAATATATACTCAATTCCTTCCCACATGTCGTAATTATAATGTTGGGGTTTTGGGGTGGTAAAGGTAGGGTTCACCTCTAACTCGCCGTTTGTTCCAATCATAAAATAGGAGGCAGATCGTTCTAGGGCATCTTTTATATCTTGACCTGTAATCAAAATCACCTTCAACGTATTTGGATAAATATAATTAGAAACAATATCTCTCATTGTGACATTGGGTGGAAATCCTGGAGAGTTATTATGAAATAGAGCAGTATTAGAAATATCTGCACCGGACACCTTCATTTGAACCTTATTGATGAATTCGATTAGTGGGTTATCGCCTAAGCGAATTTGATGTGCATCTTCGACCAACATATTGCCTTTTATTTTTCCCATCGGTGTATCAAGCCATTTTTGTGTGGCTGTTTCATCATCTTGAATTAATTCTATTACTTTTTTATCTGGTTCCACGTGTTCTACTGGTATTAACTCCGCTTTCTTATCCGCAATCTCCCACTTACCATCTGTCTTTTCAAAGGAAATGGTTGCTTTTCCAACCATTTGACCATTAACGCTGGGTTGGAGGACAAGAACATTATTTATCGTTGTGGCAATTGTACGGTGCTGGTGACCTGTGAGGAGGATATCAATACCTGCAATTTTTTCACAGATCTCATAGCCTTGATTCTCTCCGGTCAGGTTTTCCGTTACTTCTCCAGTAAAAGGATCTTTTTCGAACCCACCATGGTAGCTGACTATAAGTAGATCTGGATTTTCTTTTTCCTGAATTAAATTGACCCATTTTTCCGTGGATTTTAACGCTTCTTCAAACGTTAAGCCTTTTATATGAGATGGGTCCTCCCAATTAGGAATATAATGGGTTGTCACTCCCAAGACGGCAACTTTAACAGGATCATATTGTTTAATGATATATGGCTTTCCTAAAAAAGGTTTTCCATTTTGTTCATTTAAAATATTGGCACACAACCACGGAAAATCAGAAGACTCGACAGCTTGTTTCAACACATCCATGCCATAATTAAACTCATGGTTCCCTACTACGGCCGCGTCATACTTAAGATGGTTTAACACACGTATCATAGGATTTTCTTCATTATCTTGTTTTTTTACATAGTGATAGGTTAATGGCGTTCCTTGGATAAGGTCTCCATTGTCTATAACTAATACATGCCCACCATTTGCTCTCTCTTCTTTTAAGATGGTGGACACCTTTGCAAGGCCTAGTGGTGTATATTCATTATTCCCATAGTTTAAAGACATGATGGAGCCATGGACATCGCTTGTTTCTAATATAGTCAAATTAAGCTTCAAAACGGATGCCTCCTTTACCTCATAATTTTTAGAACGAAAGATAGGGTCGATCATAATGATCAACCCTACAGTAATTGAGACTATACAATTCTTTTACGGATTGATGCAGAAAGGAAGTCAATGATTGTAACGACCACTACGATGACCAAAAGGATCAGTCCCATCTCTTCCCAATTGCGGTTCATTTGCGCAAATTGAATAAGTGTACCGATACCCCCAGCACCTACGATACCAAGGATAGTTGAAGCACGTACGTCAATCTCAAAACGATATATAGCATAGGATAAGAATTCAGGGATGATTTGCGGTATCACACCATGAAACAGGATCTGAACTTTATTAGCTCCGCTCGCTTCCATTGCTTCCACTATGTTCATATCAATGGATTCCAATACTTCCGAATATAATTTCCCAAGCATTCCTGTAGATCCGATGGCAATGGCAAGTACACCAGCAAAAGGATTCGGACCTACTGCTACAACAAACAGAATAGCCAGAATCAAGTCTGGAAATGCACGAATTCCACTAAGGACCCATTTGCCAAATGTAGTAAGAACCTTACTCTTTGTCATATTTTGAGCAGCCATAAACCCTAAAGGAATAGCAATGATTGCTGCCATTAAGGAACCTGCAAACGCAATATATAATGTTTCTACCATTGCGGTCCATACTTTCCCAATAGATGCCCATTCAGGATTGAACAATTTCGGAATAACTCGTTGGAAGTTATTGATCATTCTTTCAAAAGCGCGTCCCCAGTCAATATCGATTCCTGTAAAAGTCCAAATATACATCACGATAAGAAAAAGGAAAATCCCCCAATTTCTCAGCGTTTTTAATCCAGATCTCTTCTTTTTGGGAGGTAATACTAGTTCCATTATACGATCGCCTCCCTGATTTTAGTTGAGATGTATTCAATAACTACGACCAGAACAAATATTACAAGTATAATTAACATCGCGTTCGGGTAATTGTAAAACTTAAGCTGTTGACTCAATACAATACCAATTCCCCCCCGCTCCTACTAAACCTAAGACAACAGAGGCACGAATATTGATCTCAAATACATAAAGTACAAATGAAACAAATTGAGGCAACACTTGCGGTATCAGAGCAAATGATATCTTTTGCAATGTATTTGCTCCCGATGCGCTCATTGCTTCCATTGGATTCATATCAACGGACTCAATCGTTTCACTGATTAACTTTGCTAAAATTCCTAATGAAAAGATAATGAGTGCTAGAATACCAGGGAGAACCCCAATTCCAAATAAACCAACGAAAATAACTGCAAGCACTAAGTCTGGGATAGTACGCAAAATATTCAATAGAGAACGAACAAATGTATATACAAATTTATTAGATATTACGTTTTGTGCAGCCAATAAACTTAAAGGGATACAAAGAAAGGCTGCAACAGTGGTTGCAATAATAGCCATTTGAATGGTAACAGCCAAGGGTTCAATTATATGAACAAAAACGTTGAAATTCGGCGGAAAGAACTTTACGATTACTCTTCCCATATTTGGGATCCCATCCAGCAGATCTCCAATAGTAGCTCCGGTCTTGACAGTACTAAGAATATAGAAACCTATTACTGCAGCAAATATGACGGATATTCTGGCTTTCGTTTTGGCAGGCAGGAGTGAAGGTGCGGATTTTTGTTCCTCTAGCTTCACTGTTCTACACCTCCGCGCAAATCGTCTTCACGAATTGCACGCCCATAAATTTGTTCGAACGTTTTCTCGGACACTTCTGATACCGGACCGTCGAATACTACCTCGCCTGCTCTCATGCCAATAATTCGGTCTGCATACTCCATTGCCATATCAATAAAATGAAGATTTACAATGGTTGTAATTTTATCTTCTTTATTGATCTTTTTCAGGTACGTCATTACCTGATGAGAGGTGGGTGGGTCAAGTGAGGCAACCGGCTCATCTGCTAGAATGTATTTAGGCTTTTGCGTCAGAACACGGGCAATGCTTACACGTTGCTGTTGTCCTCCACTCAATTCATCCGCACGGTTATATAGTTTTTCTTCTATATTTACACGCTTCAAGCTTTCATAAGCAAGGGCGAGATCTTCTTTCTTAAATAAATTCAAGGTTGAACGTAGTGTTCCTGTATATCCTAAACGACCAGCAAGTACATTTTTCAAAACATTCGATCTTTTTACAAGATTATAGTTCTGAAAAATCATTCCCACTTTAGTTCGTAATTTTCGTAAGTCATTGTTACGGTAGGTTAGTATATTTTCATTGTCTACATTTAGCTCTCCATCAGTGGGAGTAACCAATCTATTAATACTTCTAATAAATGTTGATTTACCTGCACCGGACAAGCCGACAATTACCACAAATTCGCCCTCATTAATGGTTACATTAATATTCTTCAACCCTTGTGTTCCATTTGGATAAACCAAGGAAACATCTTTGAACTGTATCATGTTGCAAACCCCCTCAATTCTTAACATACAAAACAAAATAGGGGAAGCAACCTCCCCCTAGATTGCAAATCATATAAAATTATTAGAAAGAAATGGAATCTTTGAATTTCTCATAAGTTTCTTTTACAACTTTGTATTCTTCATCAGTAGCTTCACTGATTTCATCCCAGCTGTAAACTTCGTTCATGATTTTGATCATGTCCTCATCTTCGTTAAAAGATAGGAACGTATCTTTAATTTTTTGAACTAATTCATCATCTAATTCTTTTGTTACAGAGATTGTATCGTTAGGGATTTCATCCGTGTAACCAAGGATTTTTGTTTTTTCCATAATGTCTGGATATTCTTCTTCTAATCCAGTACGAACATCATCGAAAGTCGTTGCTACATCAGCATCTCCTTCGTATACTGCGATTGCAGCTGTATCATGTCCACCGGATTGAAGCGTGTCAGAGAAAAAGGTAGTTTGTAAATCTTGTGCACTTGCAATGTCAAACTCGTCCATTAATTGAGATGCTGGGAATAGGAATCCAGATGTAGAAGCAGCATCAGGGTATGCCCAAATTTTACCCTCAAGGTCAGCAAGTGATTCAATTCCAGAATCTGCTCTTACGATGTACTGAGCCTTGTATGTACCACTGCCATATCTGATAGACTTCAAGATTACTTCTGCACCATATTGCTCATTAGCTAAAACATAACCAAATGCAGGAATGAAACCAACATGAACTTCATTTGAACCCATAGCTTCAATTAAAGCAGTATAGTCAGTCATTACACGACCTTCCACTTCCACTCCAAGCTCTTCTCCCAAACGATCAGCCAATGGCTCTACAGTGTCAGCAATTGTATCGGATTCTTGAGATGGTACAAATCCCATTACAATTTTTTCTGGAGTGATTTGCTCTCCGCCAGTAGCAGAGTCTGAACCTGAATTGTTGTTTGTGTTCTCTCCGCTAGAATTGTTACTGCCACATGCAGCAAGGCTGATTGCAAGGATTGCAACCAAAAAGATTGTTAAAAACTTTTTCATGTTTCTTTTTCCCCCTAAGATATTATGATGGTGTTTCTCTCACAATTAAAAGTATAACGAATTGAAGTTGGGTACGGCTACAATTTTTTCTGTTTTTTTACAAAATGTTAAAAATATTTACTTTTCATTGCATTTTTTTTGCTTTTAAACCGCTAATTTCATATTAAAATTTACAATAAATTAATATTTTTTCTCCAAATCCGCTTTAGATGTCTGACGATAGATGAGAGACGTCCTGTCATGAATGTCATTTAACAACTCTTCTAATCGACTTACTTGTTTCTAAGAATAATATTGGTACAATATCCTTAGTTACATAAAAAATGAAAGACCTCTATTAGAGATCTTCCTTATAAGGATGAGAAAGGATATATGCGATGTCACAAGTATTAATAGGCAGTGTGTTGGCAGCTATGTCAACGGGTGTAGGTGCATTACCAATTTTATTTTTAAAAAATACATTGACTCACAGATGGAGAGATACACTCCTTGCATTTACTGCTGGTATCATGATGGCAGCAGCTACCATGAGTTTAATACCCGAGGCACTTTCATATGGGGGATTTGTTCCTTTAGGAATTGGATTGCTTTTGGGGGTAATTACTTTGACCCTTTTAGAAAGGTCCATTCCCCATATTGATTTGGAGCATAATCGTAAAGGTATTGCTTTTGACCAAAAAGCGATGCTTATTGTTTCTGCGATTACCCTTCATAATATACCCGAAGGACTATCTGTCGGAGTAAGTTATGCATCAGATGCAGCAGACACAGGGAACTTAATTGCTTTTGCAATAGGTTTACAAAATGCACCAGAGGGGTTTTTGGTAGCTTTATTTTTAATGAACCAAAGGATTACTAAATGGAAGGCATTTATTGTAGCCACCTTAACCGGGGCAGTTGAAATACCAATGGCTTTATTAGGATTCTATCTCACTTCGGTGGTCTCATCTCTTGTCCCATATGGGCTTGCCTTTGCAGCAGGAGCAATGCTTTATATCATCTATAAAGAACTGATTCCTGAAAGTCATGGTGATGGCAATGAAACGACCTCCACCTACTCCTTCATTGTCGGTCTACTATTTATGATCTTTTTAACACAGATTTTCTAACCGTTCCCTTTGGGCGGTTTTTTTTATGTATTATTTTTTCTCGTATATTATTTCTTGGTATTGATAAATCAACTTATCTAAATCCTGGCTGCATTTAACCGTTTGTTCACTTATATAACCAGTTTTATTGGCTACTGCCATCATCGTATCCCTTTTCTCTTTGATAAGTAATAACAGTTGATCCACATACCCTTCATAAGACAATGTGACTCGCCCCTTCTCCATCAATTTCCACAATAGAAATTATTACAATAATTTCTATAAATGTAAATAGAATCGCAAAGTTAGACATATTTTTCAAGGAATTATTTTTTAAGAATATGCGGAAAATAGGACAAAGTATCTAGGGAGAGTAGCGTTTGATTCTCTTCTATAAAATTATCCGGTGCAAATTTTGTCGAAATCACAGAATATATCATTAGACAAGTGGGTGCAGTAATGAAAGTAATACTAGTTGTACTGTTGAGTAGCGTGTTTATTCTTTATCTCCCTTCTGTAAAGTCTTCTGCTGAAGTTCATTCTAGCAATAAGGTGGCTATTGTCATTGATGATTTTGGCAATAACATGAAAGGCACCGAGGAAATTCTTCATTTACCCGTTCCGTTGACTGTTGCTGTCATGCCTTTTCTATCGACCACTGAACAAGACGCTGAAATGGCTCATCGCTTAGGTCATGAAGTTATTCTTCATCTTCCAATGGAACCATTAAAGGGAAAAAGTAGCTGGCTAGGACCAGGTGCGATTACTTCTAATCTAACTGATAAAGAAATCTATAAAAGAGTGAATGATGCTATCGATTCTGTTCCATATGCAGTAGGAATAAATAACCATATGGGATCAAAAATTACTGCCGACAAGCGAATCATGAGAATTATTTTAGGAATCTGCAAAGAGAGAAATCTATATTATTTAGACAGCAAAACAACCAAGAAGAGTGTTGTTGCAGAATTAGCTACCGAATTGGGTGTTCCTTTTCTAGAAAATGAATTATTCTTTGACGAAGTCTACTCAACAAATCATATCGTAAAGCAAACCAATCACCTCATCAAAAAGACAGAAGTGGATGATTCTATCATTGCTATTGGTCATGTGGGTGTTGTTGGAGAAAAGACTGCAGGGGTGCTAAAGCAATATATCCCTAAATTGCAAGAAAAAGCGGAGATAGTCACATTGTCTAACATTCTAATTGATAAAGAAATCTTGCTCCACTAATGATTCTCATGAGGAAAGAGCAGCCTCCAATTTGGAAGCTGCTCTCTGTCTTATTTTTGCACATCAATTTGATCCACATGTGTGACTCGGAATTCTTTTTCTCCGAGCTTTTTTACTAACTTGTTAAGTTTTTCTTCTGGCAATTCAGCCGGCAGATTGACAATAATTCTGCGTAAATATTTTTCTCCGTTATCAAGTGTAAGCATTCCGTCTATGTTAACGTCCTTTAACATAGAAACAAGATCCTTAATCGCTCCTTTGTGCTCGATGGTAGCGATAGTAAGGGTATACCCACCAGTTTTCATTCCAAATGAGTCAGCCAGGACATCCATGACGTTTGCATGTGTCAGTATCCCGAGAAATTCATTTTCCTCATTCAATACAGCGATAAACGGCAGTCGTTTAATCGTGAAGAATGCTTTGAAGAATGAATCCTCCTCATATATATAAGCATCTTGGTTTTTTACCAGCACTTCTATTGAATCGTCGGGACTTCCTTTTTGTTCATAAAGATAATCTAATAAATGCACTTTATATACCAAACCTAAGAATGTATTCCCGTCATTACTAAGAATGGGGATGCACCTGTAGCCGGTATCCTTTATTTTCTCATAAGCTTGTTTAACCGTGTAAGTTGGTTCGCAAAACTCCACATCATGCTTTGGTACAAAATTATAACGCACCTTCATCTCTCTCACTCCTTAGGCAGTTTCTCTCTAGAATATGTAAGTTATAAAACTACTATAACAGTAGCATATTCCTTTTCTAAGGTAAAGAAAATTCATAATATTAACACAACTTATTTATAAAAGTTTAAACTATTTTGCAGCATTAGCGGCCACTTGGACTGCATCCCATACTGTAGCAAACGGAGGGGCATAACTCAAATCCAACATGGCAATTTGGCTTGTCGACAATCCGCAAGTAATAGCTGTCGCATAAACATCAAGCCTTTTCGCAATGGATTTATCTTTTCCAATCAGCTGAGCGCCCAGGAGCTTTTGTGATTCTTTTTCATATACAAGCTTTATATGAATCTTTTCTGCTTCAGGATAATAGGAGGCATGGTTATTTGTTTCAATCACCACTGTTTCAACATCCAAGTTTTCCTCTTGTGCTTGTTTTTCTGTGATTCCAGTCATTGCTGCCGTCCATTCTAGAATTTTCACCACATTTGTTCCGAGAATGCCATCAAATTTAGTTGGAATACCGGCAAGATTGTCAGCAGCGACCCTCCCATGTTTATTGGCTGTTGTTCCGAGAGCTATGTTTACAGGTTTATTTAAGAGAAGGTGATTGCTTGTTGCACAATCTCCCGCTGCATAAATAGATGGGATACTTGTTTCTTGATGGGAATTAACAATGATTGCGCCGTTTTCCAGCATATCTAGGCCTAACTCTTTTACAAATTGTGTGTTCGGTTTAATTCCTATATTTACAATAACCGCATCTACTTCATACGCATTTTTGTCTGTCACAATGCTTATCACTTTTCCTTGTGACATTTTCAATTCTTTTACTTCTTCACCTGTTCGAATTTCCACTCTATCTTGCAGGGAATCCGCAATAATATTAGCCATATCCTCATCATAATTTGGCAGAATCTGATTTTGCAGCTCTATGACGAATACCTCTTTGCCAAGCTCTACCATGGTTTCGACAAGCTCCATCCCGATATATCCCCCACCTATGATGCCTACCTTTTTGATCTTTTCATCTTGGTAGTACTTACGCATTTCTATTCCATCATTCAGTGTCTTCAATGTATGAACATTGCTTGCCTCTTTCGGGATAAAAGGCGGCACGATTGGTTTGGCTCCTGTTGCAATCAAAAGTTTATCATATTGAACAAATGTTTCTTCCCCTGATTTAAGGTTTTTCACCTTTACCCTTTTGTTTGAGTGATCTACTTTTGTTACCTCATGATGAATATGGACGGCGATGTTTCGTTCTTCAAATTCTTCTACCGTTCTTGCTAGCAGATCCTCATGAGATTCTGTCACACCAGATATGTAATATGGCAATCCGCACGCTCCGTAAGATACATGTTCATCTTTTTCAAATACGCTGATTTTTATCGTTTCATTTAGTCTTCTTAGCTTAGAGGCCGCACTCATTCCCCCTGCAATGCCCCCAATTATCACCACATGCTCCATAACCTTTTCCTCCTAAGTCTATCTCTGTTTTCATACCATTATATTCCCTCTGGAGAGATAAATTAGTCATCCAACATAAAGAAAAAAATTAGTTGGTTGGATATTCACCGCTGTTCCTTTCCGCAAATGGCTGCGCTTTCCGCGGGACGGTGCTTGAGCCTCCTCACTTCGTTGCGGGGTCTCAACCTACCGTTACTCCCCCGCTGGAGTCTCCGCCAATTTGCTCCAATCCACAGCTAGAAATTGTGTTAAAGAAAGGTTAATAATTTCAATTCATAGATTTCTTTTAACCTTTCGATGAATGGGATAACCTTGTTGATTGAAGTGGAAGGCGCGCAGACGCCCGCGGGAGGAAGGGACAGGTGAGACCCCGCAGACAAAGTCGAGGAGGCTCACGGACCGCCCGCAGGCAAGCGAAGCGCCTGGAACGGAAATCAACCGGATTTTACGATTTCTAAATTTCATAAAAAAATGACCCTGCCAGCGCAAGGTCATCAGTTTTTATTAGTTATTTACTTCTTCTTTTTCATAAATCGGTACCCAACCTTCTGTAGTAACAAAGATTCGAACCGCAACTACTTTACGATCCTCCATCAAGGTGAAATAGTGGCGCACATTGGGAGGGACAGAGATTAAATCGCCCGGCTCTAACTCTACATCAAAGAAAGAACCATCTTTTCCTTGAATAACGAAGATCCCATGGCCACTGACAATGAAACGCACTTCATCATCTGTATGATGGTGCTCTTTATTGAAATTTTGTAGAAGTTGCTCCAAGTTCGGTGTTGTATCAGATAACGAGATAACGTCTTGTGCCTTGTACCCTCTTTTTAAGGAAATTGCTGTAATTTCATCTTTAAAAACTGTAAGAATTTCTTCCTTGTTCTCAGCAGTCAAAGAAAAGTTTTCCTGTAGATGTTGAGGGAGTTTTGCAATATCCCAATTTTCGTAGATTACTTCATTATCATTCAGGAAGCTTTCTACCTGTTCTTTCCCACTGATTCTTTCATCTGTTTCGTGTAATCTGATTTCTGCCATGTTATATTCCTCCTTATTTTATATCACTATTAACACCGCTGTTGATTTCCGTACCGGGCTTCGCTTTCCGCGGGGCGTGTGCTTGAGCCTCCTCGCTCCGCTGTGGGGTCTCAAGCTACCGCTACCTCCCGCCGGAGTCTTCGCCCGTTCCTCCAATCAACAGCTAGGGAAACTATTGAAATAACTTTTCTATATAAGATTTAAATAGATATTTTTGGTTGAACCAAGTTTTTTACACTTAATAATTTCAAATGATAGGAGAATAGAAATTCCCAGGCCTCTAGGTGTTTTTTCGCCTCAAAGGCGTTCCTTCCCCAAACGGTAATTCCATGATTCCTAATCAGAACAGCGCCAGCATCTCCATCTATATATTGAGAAAATTCATCTGCCAAAGCTGGAATGTCTGCATGGTTTCTTATGATTGGGATGCTTACTTCCGCATCTTCTTCCCATATACCAAATGCTTTGATGATTTCCTGTCCTTTAAATCTAATCTCGCCGTAGTCACCATATAGCTCAGAGATGACATTGTTATCAACGGTATGAACATGCAAGGAACAACCTGCGTTCGTCTTCCGGTAAACTTCGAGGTGTAGCAATGTTTCTGCAGAAGGCTTCAAGGTAGTGCTTTCGACCGCGTTCCCAAGTTCATCCACAAGCAGAAAATCTTCTGAGGTTATCTTTCTTTTATCCTTGCCGCTTGAGGAAACCAAGAATTGCAACGGGGTATTTGATACTTTAATAGAAAGGTTTCCACTGGTGCCAAAGAACCAATCCCGAGAAGCCAACTCCTCCTTAACCTCAGAAAGCTCTGTCCATTTCTTTAAAAAATGACTCATGCTGTCACCTTCCGTTTTTTCAAGATATCCATCACATCATAAAACGTTTCGAACGGAGAAAAGGCAATGGAGTGCTCCTCACACTTTTTAATCAGAAAGTCCCTCGCTATCACTTGATCCGCAAGCTTTGCCGCTTCTAAATCTGTGATGGAATCGCCAATCACAATTTTATAAGTATCAGATTTGACAAGTTTTCTGATAATCGATGGCTTGCAGCAACCACAATCGTTGTCACAGTCCACATCACACTCATTAGGCCAAAGGATGTTTATGGTTTCCCCATCAAAATCAGAGCCATTGCAATAGATGTTCTCCTCTTCTATCATTCCTTCCAAAAGTGGTTCCACAAAGAAGTCAATACCGCCAGAAACAATATAAAGGGGTATTCCTTCTTCTTTTGTAAAAGCCACAAACTCATTAAAGCCTTCCCGTATCTCAGCGTGACCTAGTATATATTCAGTAATTGCTTCCTTTTTCTTAGAAGGAAGCAAGGAAAACATTTTCCCTACCCCTTCTTTGATGGAGATTTCTTGAGATAATACCTGATTTTTTATTTCGTCCCATTCTTTTGGAGCAAACTTTTTCATAATGGCAATGATATTGTCACTATTGGTGATGGTTCCATCAAAGTCACAAAAAATCATTTGTTTATTGGCATTCATGTTGTAACCTCCACACTTCCCCACTGCTTGAGGGCCACCTCTAACTCCGGATGCTTTTGTGCGTATGATGTCAATGATTCCCCAGCTTTTACCGCATCTACTGCCTGACGAAAAGCTTTTGCTCCGGCAGCCCCACCAAGCTTATGCCCGTGCACCCCGCCTCCTGCGTTGATGACCGCATCGTTGCCAAAATCCTGATAAAGTAGTGGTACGAGTCCAGGGTGTATTCCAGCTGAAGGGACAGGCAGTGTCGATTTAAACTGATTGTCTGCTACTGTCAGAGCGTCCCGGATACCGAGCGCCTGTTCCTTCGGCAATGCCACACTTCCGTAAGGAGATGGGAATAAAGAAAAGTCAGCACCTGCATAGCGTAAAAGTTTTCCTAACAACAACTCATTGGAAACGCCATAAAATTCTGATGGGGTAACCGCCCCACTAACCGCCGGATGCGCCATAATCGGAATGGATACTTCCTTGTCTTCAGCCAAACTTTGAAGTGTATCAAGCCCATAAGCAAAAACATTGAATAGCAGAAAATCAGCACCTAATTCTACCGCTTCTTTTTGCTTTATCTTTAAGCTCTAACGTACGACCTGTCAGATTAACCGCATATCTTGCACGATGTCCTGTCTCTTCCTTCACTTCCTCTAGAATCCTTTTTGCCTTCGTTAATCCTTTTTTCAAAAGGGGTAAGGTCGTTTTCAAACAATATTTCATCATCCTTGATGAAATCAACTCCCCCTAGAGCCTGTTCCTTCAACTGATCCGTTAAATAATCAAGGTCCCTGCCAATCACCCCTTTGAAAATGCTCATCACAAATGGTCTATGATGTACGCCAGTAATGGAGCGAAGCCCTTCTATTCCGAATTTCGGTCCAGGATATGCTAGCTTCAAGTCATTGCTGAACTCAAGATCAATCAACTTAATTTCCCCATCTAATGACAACTTGCCAAATACCGTGGTTAAAAATCGCCGGCAAGTCATTGCTATAATTGAAACTAGGATAAGCAATTTGGATAATGCCACGTGTCACCGTATTCCCTAAATAAGAATTCACCCTGTCATTTGACGAGAGCTCTTTCACGCTTACGACTCTGCCTTTATGCTTTCTCAATTGCTCCTGTTCAAGCTGCGGAAGTTCAGTCCAGGACCCGATGGTAAGTCCAAGTGCGATCCCTTCCGCTTTTTTTTCGAGATTCCCGTTATGATCATGAACCAAATAGGTTGCTAGAATTTCTGACATTATGTACACCCTTTCTAACGATGATAAAAAAACAAAAAACCCCTTCCATAAGAAGAGGTTAGTCTATCTAACGTCCTCTTATCTATCAGCTTTTTGCTGCAAGATTTAGCACCGTGCTTAACTGAATAAGTCGGTTGCCGGGTTTCATCGGGCTAGTCCCTCCACCTGCTCTTGATAAGATTGGATTATATATAAAATTCAAATTATCTAAATACTAAATTCTAGTTGAGATTATGCCATCATTTTGAGTTTATGTCAACAGACTATTCAGAAAATCTTTAACCCTCTGATTCGTTGAACTACTTCTTGTAATCTTTCTGTACTGGTTAATAAACCGACGCGCACATAACCTTCCCCAAAGGATCCAAAGCCAATACCAGGTGCCACCACCACATGGGCTTCTTCAAGCAGTTTGTCTGCAAACTCCTCAGATGTGTATCTTTCCGGAACTTTTAACCATGCAAAAAAAGAACCTTTTGGCGCCTTTACTTCCCAACCAATTTCCTGTAATCCATGAATAAGGATGTTTCGTCTCTCCTCATACAAATCTACCAATTCTTGAACACAGGTTTGTTTATCTAACAAGGCAGTGGCAGCCGCCTCTTGGATCGCGCCAAAAATACTGACATACATATGGTCTTGCAATAGATTGATCGCTTTGATCACACTTTCATTCCCCACTGCAAACCCCACTCGCCATCCGGCCATATTAAAAGTTTTCGACAATGTATAGATTTCAATCCCGACATCTTTCGCACCAGGAGTTTGTAAGAAGCTAAGTGGTTTTTTTCCATCAAATCCGATTGCACCATATGCAAAATCATGAACCACGCAAATATCGTGCTCATTTGCAAGGTCTACCGTTTCTTTAAAAAATACAGAATTCGCTACAGCCCCTGTCGGATTATTGGGGTAATTGAGGAACATAAGCTTAGCCGCTTTTAAGACTTCCGGATTGATATCTTCATAGTTTGGTAAAAAATGATATACTTCTTTTAAAGGCATGTATTCCATTTTCGCTCTGGCCAATGCCACACCAGACCAATAATCAGGATAACCCGGGTCTGGGACAAGCACGGTATCCCCTTCATTCAATAAACATTGGGGGATTTCTACCAGCCCAGCTTTGCCACCAAAGAGTATGGCCACTTCAGTTTCTGGATTTATGTCCACTTCATATTCTCGTTTATAAAAAGTTGCGATCGCTTCTTTAAAAAAATGATGACCCTGAAAAGGGGAATATTTATGATGATTCGGTTTTTCGGTTGCTTCCTGTAACGACTTTACAATATGTTCAGGAGTCGGTTGGTCAGGGTTTCCTTGTCCAAGATTAATAACATCATGACCTTGTGCAACAACCTTTCCCACTTTTTCAACCAATGAAGCAAAGAACTGTTTAGGCAGTGTATTTAATAATTCAGATTGTTGAAAGTGTTTCACCTTTTTCACCTACTTAAAAAATTCTTGAAATCCTAGTCACAAATCATATATTGTTAGATTCAACTTGTAAAGTATTTTTTCAACGGGGGGATAAAATTATGAAATGGAAAATAGCTTGTATTCAATTTGATGTAGCCTTTGGAGATCCCAAAGCAAATATAGAAAAAGCATGTGAACTACTGACATTGTCAGGTAAGGATCGACCAGATATCATTGTCCTTCCTGAACTTTGGTCCACAGGTTATGACCTCGAACGCCTTGATAAAATTGCAGATTCCGGCGGTTTTGTCACTACCAAATTCCTTAAATCTGCTGCAAAAGAACTTAAAACCCACATTGTGGGTGGTTCTGTCGCCAAAAAAACGAACAAAGGAATTTATAATACGATGATTACCGTCAATAAAGATGGCGAAGTTGCCGGCGAATATAGCAAATTGCACCTTTTTCGCTTGATGGACGAGCATCACTTCCTTCAGCCAGGAAAAACGGATGGGATGTTTGAGCTTGACGGAGAAACTTGTGCAGGATTCATTTGCTATGATATCCGTTTTCCTGAATGGATACGCGCGCATACTACAAAAGATGCAAAAGCGATATTTGTTGTGGCAGAGTGGCCTTTGGCTAGGGTTGATCATTGGCGTACACTTCTCATTGCGAGGGCCATTGAAAACCAGTGCTATGTCATTGCATGTAACCGTTCTGGTGCTGATCCGAAGAATGCTTTCGCAGGACACTCGATGATTATCGATCCTTGGGGAGAAATTGTGGCCGAAGCTGGCGAAACGGAAGAAATCATTACAGCTGAAATAGATTTAGATAAGGTGGCGGAAGTAAGAAAAAGAATACCAATCTTCGAAGATCGAAGACCACAATACTATTAATCTCTTTTGTTGATTGGTGAATTGCTGCTGTTCCTTTCCGCAAATGGCTTCGCTTTCCGCGGGACGGTGCTTGAGCCTCCTCACAACGCTTCAGGGGTCTCAACCTACCGTTACTCCCCCGCCTGGAGTCTTCGCCATTTGCTCCAATCCACAGCTGAAAATTGAGTAGATGTAACGTTAATGCTTATCCCGTTAACTCGGTTAGATGCTTTTTCATAGACCCTTAAATTAATGAAACCTTCTTGTTGATTGGAGTGGAAGGCGCGCAGACGCCCGCGGGAGGAAGGGACAGGGAAGACCCCGCAGGCAAACAAAGCGCCCGAAACGGAAATCAACAGGTTCCCACACTTTCTTCTCTATATAAAAGCCGCCCGTCAGAGTGGAGGGGCGGCAAGTGATGATATTTTTTTAGCTTTCTTGTGCTTCTTCTTTTTCCATCATATCTGCAAATAATCCGTACACATATTGCTCTGCATTGAACTCCTGCAAGTCTTCTGCTTTTTCCCCTAAACCGACAAACTTGACCGGAATCTTCATTTCATTTCGGATAGCAAGAACGATTCCGCCCTTTGCGGTGCCGTCAAGCTTCGTCAAAACGATTCCCGTAACATTCGTTGCTTCAGAAAAGATTTTCGCCTGGCTTAATGCATTCTGGCCTGTCGTCGCATCCAGTACTAGCAGAACTTCATGCGGTGCACCCGGAACCTCGCGCTCAATTACACGCTTCACCTTTTCCAGTTCCTTCATTAAATTGACCTTGTTTTGAAGTCGACCTGCTGTATCACATAGAAGCACGTCAACTTTACGAGCTTTAGCCGCTTGGAGTGCATCATACATAACAGCTGCAGGATCTGAACCCTCTGATTGCTTGATCACATCCACTCCAACACGTTCACCCCATACTTCAAGCTGGTCGATCGCGCCGGCACGGAATGTATCTCCCGCTGCAAGAAGAACACTCTTTCCCTCTTGCTTCAGTTTCTTAGCAATCTTTCCTATAGACGTAGTTTTCCCTACTCCGTTTACCCCTACAACCAGAACAACCGTTAAGCCGTCTTGTTGAAAGTTGATGGTCGGAGACACGTCTTCTCCTGCTTGATAGATCTCCACCAACTTTTCAGAAATGACACTTTGAACCTCGCGGGGATCTTGGATGTTGCGCCGTTTTACTTCCATTCTAAGCTCATCAATCAATTCCATCACGGTGTTAACGCCAACATCCGCTCCGATTAAGATTTCCTCCAATTCTTCGAAGAAATCTTCATCGACTTTGCGATAACGAGCGACAAGGTCATTTACTTTACCAGAGAAGGAATCACGAGTTTTCGTTAATCCTTCTCTGAATTTTTCCGTTACGGAATCTGTTTGGGTGGTAAGCTTTTCTTTCAACTTTTTAAAGAAACTCATTTTCTCATTCTCTTCCTCTCTATTTAACAAGTTCTTTGGATTCTTCTAACCGGACAGAGACCAATTTAGAGACACCGGATTCTTGCATCGTTACTCCGTAAAGGACATCACTGAATTCCATCGTTCCTTTGCGGTGGGTGATGACGATGAACTGTGTTTCTTGACTGAACTGCTTTAAATATTGGGCAAAACGGTGTACGTTGGCTTCATCAAGCGCCGCTTCCACTTCATCAAGGATGCAGAACGGCACAGGTCTCACTTTTAATATTGAGAATAACAAAGCAATTGCCGTTAAGGCTCTTTCTCCCCCTGACAAAAGACCAAGATTCTGCAGTTTTTTACCAGGAGGTTGTGCCACAATATCTACGCCAGTATTCAGCATGTCTGACGGATCTGTTAGCACAAGATCTGCCCTTCCCCCTCCAAATAAAGAGCGGAACACATCGTGAAAATGCGCACGGATATTGGTGAAGGTCGTCTCAAAGCGTTTTTTCATTTCCTCATCCATCTCACCGATAACCTGGAATAAGGTGTCTTTTGCTTCTTGAAGATCGTCCTTTTGTTCCTTAAGGAATGTATATCGCTCGCTTACTCGATCATATTCCTCTATTGCAGCGATATTGACTGTGCCAAGCTCCGCGATGGCAAGCTTGATCAGTTTCAACTTTTTACGCGCTTCTTCTAACTCCATCTCAAGTGGATAATCTGCTTTTGCCGCTTCAAAGGATAGCATATACTCTTCCCTTAAATGGTGAAGTCTATTATCTAATTCCACATCCAGGCGGTTCATTTTCACTTCTTCCGCCTTCAAGACTTCAGAAAGTTGTTTATACTGTCTTTTTAAATCTTTCAATTCAAGCTCTTCTTGTTCCACCTTTTCGTGGTAAGAAAGCCTTTCTGCACGACGTTCCGCTATAAGCTTCATAGTGGTATTTTTGTCTTGTAACTTTTCAGCCGCAGCCACTTCCAGTTTTTGTTCACCTGAAGAATTATCATTCATTTCACTTTGTAAAAGAGAAAGATCTTCTTTAATGTCGGTCAACCTTTCTGTGGCTTGTTTAAGGTCTGTTTCAATAGTATCCACTTTTTCTGATTGATTAGTAAGCTTTTCTTTTTTACCCGCATAATCAACTTTTAATTGAGTCAGCTCATTTTGTACGGTTTCTTTGTTTGCATGTTGCTCCAACCTTAAGGAGTTTAGCTCGGCAATCTCTTTGTCTAGAGCAGCAATCTGCATTCCCACCGTTTTCAATTCAACATCTAACTTTGCTTTTTTGTTGAGGGCATCCTTCATGGAAATGGTGAGCTGTTGCTTTTCATAGTCATATAAACTTAAATGTTCATTGACGTTTTTCTCTTCTAGTTCCACTTCCCGAAGTAAGCTTGCAACCTGCTGTTCTTTATATCTTAGTTCCTCGCCAGTTCCCTTAAGTTCTATAACTTGAGACTCTTTCTCTTCTATTTTCTTCTTAAGTGTCTTGACCTGATCTTCAAGCAGGGCTGTCTTATTCTCCATCTCTTCTAGTTTAGCTGAAATAGAATCAAGTTCACGACCTCGACTCAAGAGAGAATTCGATTTTTGCTTAACGGCTCCGCCTGTCATAGATCCACCGGGATTTACCACATCCCCTTCTAATGTCACGATGCGGTAACGGTGCTGAAGGATGCCTGCCAACGAGTTGGCTCCTTTTAGGTCTTTAGCAATGACAATGGTCCCCAAGAGGTTATTGACGATATTTTCATAAGCTTTGTCGTACTCCACAAGCGAAGCAGCTATTCCCACAAAAGCTTCATGTTGACTAATCTGATTCACTTGATAGTCTGATAATGTCCTAGGTTTCATGACCGTCATTGGCAGGAACGTCGCACGGCCAAAACCGTTCTTTTTCAGGTATTGGATGGATGTTCGCGCATTTTGCTCATTGTCCACCACGATATGCTGTGTCGCACTGCCAAGGGCTATCTCAATTGCTGTCTCCACATCCTGATTTACTTGGATAAGTTCTGCAACAGCCCCTTTAATCCCAGTAAGCCTATTCTCATCCCTGGCTTTCAGAATTTCTTTAACACCTTGAAAGAATCCTGTAAAATCTCCTTGCATGGTTTCTAGCATTTCTTTTCGAGCACGTGTTTGCTGTAAGAATTGGTACGCTTGATACAAGGTTGTTTCTTTTTTCTGATAGGACTGCTTAAATTGTTCCAGATTAGCTTGCTCAGCCCTGTAACGGTCAACAGTTTGATTCAACTCTTCCTGTACCTGTTTATGGTCAGTGAGCACCTTATCTTTCTTCTGTTGGGTATTAGCCCTTAAATCGACATACTTCCTGTTTCCCTCGTCCAGACGGGTTACTTTCATGCCTTCTTGCTTTTCTTGCTGCTCCAAGTAGGAAATTTCGTTACGGATTGCTGCCTGTTTATTTAGAAGTTCAATATAATCACTTTTTAAAGCGTCTATTTTCCCTTCGATATTTTGGTCAAACTGTTCGTTGATCACTTGTTTATCCTTGAGTTGTTGTTCTGTTAATACCAATTCTTGACGGAGGGTATCCAAAAGAAGTTTTTCGCTTTCCAATCTTTTCTTTTGCCCATCAATAAATTCAGCAAGCTCCACCGATGAACTTTCCAATTGGGCACGGTTAGTCGTAGCGTTCTTCTTCCGCTCCTTCAAAACTTCTTTTCTTCCTTCAAGTTTCTCCAGCTCTGAACTCGCCACTAAAAGGGCTTGTTGCAAAGAATCAATGGATTCATCCAACGCCGCCACTTGGTCCTTATACTTTTCAAGTGTTGCTTCTTTTTGGCTCAATTCAGAAGATAGAACAAGTTCTTTTTCGGTGCTGTTTTTAACTTCGAGAGAATTTTGTTCCCATTTTTGATGAAGTTCTTCTATTTCGTGCACCGTCACGCCTACTTCTATTTGTTCAAGCTCTTCTTTTTTCTCCAGATAATCTTTGGCAATGGATGCTTGTATTTTTAAAGGCTCCACTTGTCCTTCCAGCTCGTGCAAAATATCTGATACCCGGTTCAGATTCTCTTGGGTATCCATAAGTTTACTCTCGGCTTTCTTTTTTCTGGATTTGTATTTAAGCACACCGGCCGCTTCTTCAAAAATACTTCGACGCTCTTCTGATTTACTGCTCAGGATTTCTTCCACTTTACCTTGGCTGATGATGGAAAAGGCTTCCTTCCCAAGACCCGAATCCATGAAAAGGTCAACAATGTCTTTTAATCTGCAAGTTTGTTTATTTATCAGGAATTCACTGTCACCGGACCTTAGCGCCCTTCGTGTAACGCTCACTTCCATATAATCTATCGGCAAGATGCGATTACTGTTATCAAGTGTCAGTGTAACCTCTGCCATGTTTAATGCTCTTCTGCTATCACTGCCGGCAAAAATGATATCTTCCATTTTGGAACCGCGAAGGGATTTGGCTGATTGTTCTCCCAGCACCCATCTGATGGCATCGATAATATTACTTTTTCCGCTTCCATTCGGACCTACGACGGCTGTGACACCTGGTACGAAATCTACGGATATTTTTTCAGCAAACGACTTAAACCCTACTACTTCCAATCGTTTGAGGTACATATTCCTCACCTCGTTTAGTTTCTTAACCTAATAAAATAATGATTCCATGGTACACCGCTGTTAATTTCCGCAAATGGCTTCGCTTTCCTAGGGGCGCTGCTGGAGCCTCCTCGGCAAGCCTGCGGGGTCTCAACCTAGCGCTATCTCCCTCAGGAGTCTTCGCCTTTTGATCCAATTAACAGCTAGAAGTGTTTACTATTTTGCGGACCTTATGTAACAGAAAAGTAAGCGATCCTTAAGGTATATTGAGACACCAGAGGATCGCCTACCTTCATTTTCTGACTTTTTTTAATTTCTGGAGAGCAAATTGAGCGGCATGTTGTTCTGCTTCTTTTTTAGAACGGCCGACTCCAATCCCCATCTCTTCTTTGTTCAAGGAGACCTTAGACACAAATTCACGGTTGTGGGCCGGGCCTTTTTCTTCTAGTACTTCATACTCAATTACTCCTAGTGCATTTCTTTGTATCATCTCTTGCAGTTGACTTTTAAAATCCATCACATGAGAAAAAGCACCTTCATTAATCTTAGGATACACATACTTTTCAAGGAATTGAAAAACAGTCTCTAGACCAAGATCCAGATACAAGGCGCCGATAAATGCCTCAAATACATCGGCAAGCAGTGCTGGTCTCGCTCTTCCACCTGTTATCTCTTCTCCTTTACCAAGCAGTACATATTGTCCGAACGAAAGATCATTGGCGAATGAAACCAAAGAAGGTTCACATACAATAGACGCTCTAAGTTTTGTTAATTGACCCTCACTCATCATTGGATATTTTTTATATAAAAATTGTGAGATGGTCAACTCTAAAACAGCGTCACCCAAAAATTCCAAACGCTCATTGTCCTCGTAAGGCTTTCTGCGATGCTCATTCACATAGGATGAATGGGTGAAAGCTTGATATAAAAGTTTCTCATTATGAAACTTAACTCCTAATTTTTCTTGAAGCATAACAAAATTCTTTTTTGTTGCTTCGTTTTTCATTTCATTTATTCTACTTCTGCTTCTGGTCATGTAAAGGAGCCTCCAACATACAATCTTCTTTCACTAAGATGGCAACGTTCTTCTTTTTGATGATGAAAGTTGTATAACATTACTATTTTAACAAATTATTTAGAGGATACAAATAGCAACTTGCTTGAAATTATGTATATTCCGTAATCTTTTATTGCTAAAAGGAATTTTATCCTAAATTTCAAGGTTTATTATGCCCATAAAAACAAAAAGTCCCACCTTAGTGGGACAATCAAGAAAGATTAAGCGTTTGCTTTTATGTAGTTTACCGCGTCGGCAACTGTTGTAATGTTTTCTGCTTCGTCGTCTGAAATTTCCATATCAAACTCGTCTTCAAGCTCCATTACTAGTTCAACTACATCAAGAGAGTCAGCACCCAAATCGTCTTTGAATTTGGAGTCAAGGTTCACCTCGGACTCGTCTACACCTAAACGATCAACAATGATCTTTGTTACACGCTCTAATACATCTGCCATAACTTTCACCTCCCCTCAAGTATTATAGTGAATTTAACTTTAAAAAACTAGTGTTAGTTGTATCTTGGGACTCCCTGATTACTCAATAGAGAGTTCCATAAAACTCCACTGGTGATTTCCGCGAACGGCTTCGCTTTCCGCGGGACGATGCTTGGTCCTCCTCGGTTCTGCCGAGACCACTGAAAAGTCTTTGATTTTTAGATATTGTTTAGACACCGCTGGTGATTTCCGCGAATGGCTTCGCTTTCCGCGGGACGCTGCTGGAGCCTCCTCGGCAAGCCTGCGGGGTCTCAACCAACCGTTACTCCCCCACTGGAGTCTCACACCTTGCACTTCAGTCAACTGGGTAGTTCATCCTCATTACATCACCATTCCGCCGTCTACGTGGAGGGTTTGGCCGGTGATGTAGGCACTTTTTTCAGATGCTAGAAAAGATACGACAGAGGCGATGTCTTTTGCTTCTCCAAATCTAGCTAGAGGGATTTGCTTGAGCATTTCCGCCTTCACTTCTTCTGTTAGTTTATCCGTCATATCCGTTGTGATGAATCCAGGGGCAATTGCATTTACAGTGATATGGCGAGAAGCTAACTCGCGTGCCGTTGATTTAGTAAGACCAATGACACCGGCTTTTGCCGCGACATAGTTTGCTTGCCCTGCATTCCCCATTACCCCAACGATGGACGCAATATTGATGATTCGTCCGGATCGTTGTTTCATCATTTGGCGGGTTACTGCTTTTGTCGAATTAAACACACCTTTTAGGTTGATGTTGATCACATCATCCCACTCGTCTTCCTTCATGCGCATTAGGAGGTTATCACGGGTGATACCGGCATTATTCACAAGAATATCTATTGTACCGAACTGAGTGAGCGCTTCTTTCATCATTGCTTGAACGTCTTCCATGTTCCCGACATTACAACGTACAGCAATAGCCTCGCTACCCATTTCTTTAATAGCTTCCACTACTTCATGGGCTTTTGCTTCGCTTCCTGAATAGTTTACTACTACATTTGCACCTTGTTCTGCTAGTTCAAGTGCAACGGCACGCCCAATTCCGCGCGACGCCCCCGTTACAACGGCTGTTTTTCCTTTAAGCATTTGTAGAGTCCTCCCTTTTAAAGTGATCAATCGCTTTTTGCAGTGTTTCCTTATCGTATACCGGAATCGTTGTTGCTCTGCGATTCACTTTTTTAATAAGACCTGATAACACTTTACCCGGACCAACTTCGATAAACGTATCAACGCCAAGTTCGATCAGCTTTTCAACAGATTGCTCCCAACGTACAGGAGAGTAAAGCTGCTCGACTAGCTTTACTGGAATTTCAGATGCGCTTGTCATTTCATTCGCATCCACATTTGCAATGACAGGAATCTTTGAGTCTTTAATAGAAATGGAGGTCAAAGTATCTTCAAGCTTGGATGCTGCAGGTTTCATCAAACTGGAATGAAAAGGTCCGCTGACTACAAGGGGAATTACTCTTTTGGCCCCTTTTTCCTTCGCCTTTTCAGACGCGAGCGACACACCTTTTGCTGACCCGGAAATAACAATCTGACCTGGACAATTTAAGTTTGCAAGTTGAACAGGTCCAGCTTCTGAAGATGACTCTTCACAAGCTTCTTTCAATAATCTCTCTTCAAGACCAAGTACAGCGGCCATGGATCCAACACCAGCCGGAACTGCTTCTTCCATGTACTTTCCGCGCATATGTACAGTATAGACAGCATCTTCAAAGCTGATGGCGTCTGCTGCTACAAGAGCAGAGTATTCACCAAGGCTATGTCCTGCTGTATAATCTGCTTTGATCCCTGATTGTTTAAGCAGTTGCAGGATTGCGATGCTTGACGTAAGGAGAGCAGGTTGGGCATTGTAAGTCAGCGTAAGTTCTTCCTGTGGCCCTTCAAACATTAAGGATGAAAGTTTGTAACCTAATTTCTCGTCTGCTTGATCAATTACCGCTTGAACCTCTTTATATTCAGTGGCTAATTCATGTGCCATGCCTACAATCTGTGAACCTTGTCCTGGAAAAACAAATGCAACCTTCCCCATTATTCTCCTCCGTTCTCTTGTGTAGTCACAAATTCCATTTTCTCGATAGTGTTTGCAATGGTACCAACCATATCTTTTTGAAGCATTTCACGTGTTTGACGGATGGCATTGAACACTGCATTGTCATCTGAAGAACCATGCGCTTTAACAACTGGCGCCTTTAGTCCAAATAAAGCAGCTCCGCCGTATTCAGAGTAATCCATTTTGTTTTTGATCGTTTTTAGTTTTGGTTTCAACACAGCAGCTGCAAGCTTGCTTTTTAAGTCACTTGTCAGCGCCTCTTTTAGCATGTCAAAGACAGAAAGAGCTGTTCCTTCAATTGCTTTTAACGTGATATTTCCGGTAAATCCGTCTGTCACCACAACATCTGCTACACCATTTAAAAGGTCCCTTGCCTCTACATTTCCGACAAAGTGAACTGCATTAGATTCTTTGATATATTCAAAAGCAGCTTTAGTCAGTTCATTTCCTTTTTTATCTTCTGTTCCCACGTTCAATAATCCTACACGAGGAGCTTTTACACCACGAACTTTTTCTGCATAGATGGATCCCATCAAGGCATATTGAAATAGATGTTCTGGTTTCGCATCTGCATTGGCACCTACATCCATCATGACAAATCCTTTACCGTCACCGGTTGGTAAAGTCGGTGATAGCGCAGGTCGTTCAATCCCTTTAATGCGGCCAACAATCAATAGTCCTGCTGTCATCAAGGCACCCGTGTTCCCTGCTGAAATGCAGGCATCTGCTCGTCCTTCTTTTACTTCTTTGGCCATCAAGACCATAGAGGCGTTCTTTTTACGGCGTACAGCCCGAACCGGCTCCTCATCTCCTGATATAACCTCATCTGTATGTAAAATCGTTATTTGTTTTTCATTTGTTAAGTATGGTCGTATTTTATTTTCATCCCCAACAAGGGTAAACGTAACATCATTATATTTCTCAACAGCTTTCATGACACCTTCTACAATAGACTTTGGTGCATGATCGCCACCCATTGCATCAATGGCAATTCTCATCATTATAACCTGCCTTTAATCAAGAACTTGTAGAGCGGAACATTTCAAACTCACCATGGAATACTTTTTCGCTTCCGACAGAGCTTTTCACTTCTACAGTTGTTCTACCTTTTTCTTTATCCACTTTACTAACGAAGGCTTTTGCAACAATTCTTTCGCCCAATTTAACAGGTCGTGTAAATCGAATGGTAGCTTTTGCAGTTAACGCCAGTTCATCATTGATGACGGCCACTGCCAAAGAATTGGCTTGTGCAAACAAGTGATGCCCCCGTGTAATTTGATTTCGTTTGAAAACATGTTCACTTTGAACATCAAAGATGGAAATTGCGCTCTCGTCTAATTGAAGATCAATAATCTCACCGATTACTTCATCAAGAGGCAGAGATTTCACTTCTTTCTCAAGAGTCCTTGCAGCCACGTTTTTAATTCTCTCCCGTAATTCAGGGATATTTAATTCCAGACGATCCAACCGGACTGTTTGGATGCTGACTTGAAAAAAATCTGCAAGTTCTTCATCTGTTATAAAAGGGTTTTCCTGTATCTTATCCTTTAAAGATAACTGGCGCTCCTTTTTGTTTCGTCTCATATTACACACCATCCGAACTATTATGACTAGGTACTAATAGTAGTATATATACATAAAAAGCATATTGCAAGACAAAATTTCCTGATAAAGCTACAAAAAGGCAGAGAAAGCCCGTTAAACGGCTTCACACTGCCTCTGTTAATCCAACTTGTCACCGTCTAAAATCCCTGAGTGTTCGATCATTTCTCTTAATCCTTTATACTCCTCATCCACCCAAAAGCTGTCAGAATAAAGTAAATCATGAGCATCCTGCCTTGCTACTTCAAGGGCCCTGTAATCATGCACCATATCAGCAACTTTAAATTCCGGGACACCGCTTTGTTTTCTCCCAAAGAAATCACCAGGGCCCCGCAGTTCCAGGTCTTTCTCTGATAGCACAAAACCATCATTCGTTTCTGTCATGATTTTCATCCGTTCTTTTCCGACTTCTGACTTGGGATCTGCAAGCAGTATGCAATAAGATTGTTCACTTCCACGGCCAACACGGCCGCGAAGCTGATGCAGCTGTGAAAGTCCAAAACGCTCTGCATCATAAATCACCATCATAGTCGCATTCGGGACATTGACCCCAACTTCCACAACGGTTGTGGAAACAAGTAGCTGCACTTCGTTTTCGCTGAAAGCTTCCATGACTTTTTCTTTTTCATCTGAACTCAGCCTGCCATGCATTAACCCGATTTTCCATTTTCCACGATAGTAATGGGTAAGCATATCATGAACATCTATCGCATTTTGCACGTCAAGCTTTTCCGATTCTTCTATAAGCGGACAGATCACATATGCTTGCCTGCCTTTTTGAAGTTCCTTTTCGACGAACCCCAATACTCTGTCAATCATTTGATGTTTTGCCCAATATGTCTCTATCGCTTTTCGTCCTGCTGGCATTTCATCTATAATGGATACATCCATTTCTCCAAAAGCTGTAATAGCAAGTGTCCTTGGGATCGGCGTCGCCGTCATAAACAGCACATCCGGATTGGATCCTTTTTCACGGAGTACCCTTCGTTGTTCGACCCCAAAACGATGTTGCTCATCTGTAATAACAAGGCCGAGGCTTTTGAAGTTCACTTCTCCTTGAATAAGAGCGTGTGTACCGACAAGAATATCAATTTTCCCATTAGCCAATCTCTCCAAGAGCTCCCTACGTCGTTTGCCTTTTACTGAACTTGTTAACAATTCTATGTTGACCTCTGTTCCACTAAACAGGCTTGTTAACGAATGGGCGTGTTGTTCAGCAAGTATTTCTGTTGGCACCATTAAGGCTCCTTGGTAACCGGAAAGATGTGCACCATATAGAGATATTGCCGCCACCACCGTTTTCCCTGATCCTACATCACCTTGCAACAGGCGATTCATACGGTATGGTGATGTCATATCACCTAAGATTTCTCCCAATACCCTATTTTGTGCACCTGTCAGAGGAAATGGAAGTGTAGCGATGAAACGTTCAAGCTTGCTTTTAGGAAATTCATGTACAAGCCCTTCTGTTTGCTCGCGCTTATATTTTCTTAACGCCTGGATCTTAAGTTGAAAAAGCAAAAATTCCTCGTAAACAAAATAGCGTCGTGCATGTTTCAGCGTTTCTTGATTAACTGGATTATGTAGCGCTCTAACTGAATCACCTTTAGATGGCAGTTTGTATTTTTGCAAAATAGAAACAGGAAGTGCACTTTCCAACGCGCTTCCATATGTTTGCAGCGCGTTTCCGATAAACTTACGCATCTGTTTGACTGTAATATTCCCTTTAACCGAATATACTGGTTCCACTTCACTTTCTTTCATGAATGGACCAAAGTGAATCTCCATGACAGTGATCGTTTGACGATGCTGATCCCATTTTCCAGTAATGGTGATGGTATCGTTGATGGAAAGTTTGTTTTTGTAATATGGCCGGTTGAAACATACTGCCTTCACTAAAAAACGTCCAACATAGAAACGAAAAGTAAGCCTGGATTTCTTTTTGCCAAAATACATAAGAGAAGGCTCTCCATGAACCTTCCCCTCAACCGTTATTTTCTCTTCATGTTTTACTTCTGATATATCTCTAAGCCGATAATCTTCATATCTGTACGGGAAATGCATCAGCAGATCTTCAACTGAGTAAATTCCCATTGCGTGCAGGGAGTTTGCGGTTTCTTCCCCAATGCCTTTTAAGGATGTTACTGTCGTTTCGGATAAATTAGTCACCTTTTTGTAAGGGAACACCAAATATTTTCGCTTCTAATTCACGACCAGTTGGTGTTGCCGCCAACCCTCCTTGTGCAGTTTCTTTAAGTGCAGTAGGCATCGTCAAGCCGATTTTGTACATTGCGTCGATCACTTCATCACACGGAATGGTGCTAGTGATTCCGGCAAGTGCCATGTCTGCTGCGACCATTGCATTTGCTGCACCCATTGCATTACGCTTTACGCAGGGTACTTCTACAAGCCCTGCAACAGGGTCACATACTAATCCTAACATGTTTTTAAGCGTAATGGCCATTGCTTGTGCACATTGATCGGGAGTTCCGCCAGCCATTTCCACGATGGCAGCTGCTGCCATTCCGGAAGCAGACCCTACCTCAGCCTGACATCCGCCAGCGGCACCAGAGATAGAGGCATTATTAGCAACAACAAATCCGAATGCTCCTGACGTGAATAAGAAGTTGATCATTTCTTCTCTTGTTGGGTTAAGCACATTTTTCACGGCAAAAAGCGTTCCGGGAACGACCCCTGCAGAACCGGCTGTTGGGGTGGCGCAGATTGTACCCATCGCAGCATTTACTTCATTTGTAGCAACTGCTTTACTCACTGCATCTAAAATATTTTTCCCTGTAAGGAAATTCCCTTTTTCAATATATTTTTGTAACAGTACCGCATCTCCGCCCGTTAAACCGGAAACAGATCTCACACCTTCAAGACCTCTTTCAACAGCCTGCTCCATGATGGTAAGATTTTTGTCCATCTGTTCGAAAATTTCCTCACGTGTTCTGCCCGTAAATTCCATTTCCTGTTCAATCATAATCTCTGAAATCTTCTTATTACTGCTTTGTGCTATTTCAATCAGTTCTGCAACATTACGAAACATGATTTTTCCCCCTTAAGAGCTATACATCAGATGAAAGCGCTATCATTATTATTCTAAAAGCTAGTCCACAATTTTTGTAACTTGCGTGATGTTAGGAAGTGCTGAAAGTTCTTGGATCACTGCTTCATCAATATTTTGATCCACCTCTATAGTCATCAAGGCTTTTTGTCCTTTTTCCTTGCGGGAAACTTCCATATGGCCAATGTTTATGGCAAACTTCGCTAACACATTCGCAACCCCTGCAATCGCACCATAACGGTCATCATGCACGACAAGCAATGCCGGATGGTTTCCTGAAAGCTTTAAAGCAAAACCATTCAGTTCCGTAATTTCAATTTTTCCTCCGCCTATCGAAATGCCGACAAGCTCTAATTCACCATCGTCATCACCGATTACCACTTTTGCCGTATTGGGGTGGTCTGTAATGGCATCTTCTTCATGAAATGAAACGGAAACTCCTAAAGAATCTGCAATTTGAAGAGAGGTTTTGATTCTTTCATCAAAAGTATCAAAATCTAGTAACCCCCCGACAATCGCTACATCTGTACCGTGCCCTTTATATGTTTTAGCAAACGAGCCGTAAAAAGAAATGTTCGCCCACTTTGGCTGCCTGCCAAACAGACTTCTTGCCACTCGTCCGATTCTTGCGGCTCCAGCTGTATGGGAACTTGATGGTCCTATCATAATGGGGCCAATAATATCAAATACGCTTTTATATTTCATGCCTGCCCACTCCCCTATGTCGGTTTACTGTTACATACCCCAGTATTCTTTCTTATTTGTTCACATACAAAAGAAGGGTGTTACCCCTTCTTTTGTTTTCAAATATTATATTAGCTTACTCGATCGAAAAGATAAAGGAATATAGTGGCTGTTTTCCGTTATGCACTTCTACTTCCACGTCAGGATAGGATTCTTCTAAATCACTGACAAGCTCTTCTACATCTTCTTCTGATACATCTTCACCGTAGATGACAGTAAGGATTTCGGAGTCTTCGTCCATCATGGATGTAAGAAGTTCCTTTGCAGCTGATTTTTTGTCTTTGTTAGTAAGGACAATCTTACCGTCAGCTATTCCCATGAAATCATCTTTCTGGATTTCAACTCCATCGATGTTTGTATCTCTGACAGCAAATGTGATTTGACCTGTCTTAACAGAACCTAGAGCTTCTTTCATTGTCGCTTCGTTGTCAGCAAGCTCTCCTGTCGGGTTGAATGCAAGAATTGCCGCCATCCCTTGTGGAACTGTTTTACTTTCAACAACCGCCACATTTTGCTCCGCAACTTCTGCGGCCTGTTTTGCCGCCATAATGATGTTGCTGTTATTTGGCAAGATGATTACGTTATCAGCATTCACTTCATCGATTGCTTTAAGGATATCCTCTGTGCTCGGGTTCATCGTTTGGCCGCCTTCAATAACTGCCTTCGCTCCGATGCTCTTGAATAGCTCGGCAATTCCTTCCCCCATTGCAACAGTGATGATTCCAAATTTCTCGCGCTTTTTGTTTACTTCAGGTTTTGGAGCAGGATAAGCATCTTCTTCAAAAAGAAGGTTGCTGTGCTGTTCTCTCATATTTTCAATCTTCATATTGATTAGGCTTCCGTATTTTTGAGCATAAGTCAAAACATCACCAGGTTGCTCGGCATGAATATGAACTTTAACGATTTCCTCATCAGCAATAACCAAAAGAGAATCCCCATATTCAGACAGGTCGTTACGGAAGTTTTCTTCTGTAAAAGGATTAGCTTTCACTTTATCATCTTCAAACTTGACCATGAACTCTGTACAGTAGCCAAATTCGATATCTTCTGTATTAATTGCAGAGTGAACACTTTTATGGTGTTCTGCATTTACAAGCTCGTTCATCGTAGTAGTAGGAACGATGTCCTCAATACTTTGCCCCTTAAGTTCTGCAAGGAATCCTTCATAAATATATACTAAACCTTGTCCGCCGCTGTCCACTACTCCTACTTCTTTCAAGACAGGAAGAAGGTCTGGTGTGCGCTTAAGGGAAGCATTTGCTTCTTTTAACGTTTCTTCCATCAAAACAATGATGTCTTCTTCGTTTTTCGCAACAGCAACAGCTTTCTTTGCAGCATCTTTCGCTACAGTAAGAATGGTACCTTCCACAGGCTTCATAACAGCCTTGTAAGCTGTTTGTACTCCTGCCTCCAAAGCTTGTGCAAAGTCTTTGCTTGTAATTGTTTCTTTAGCTTCAATATGCTTAGAGAATCCTCGGAATAATTGGGATAAAATAACCCCTGAGTTACCTCTTGCACCCATAAGTAGGCCTTTAGCCAGAGCAGAACCAACCTTTCCGATATGCTCAGAAACATTACCTTTTACTTCTTTCGCTCCTGAGGTAATGGAAAGATTCATATTTGTTCCCGTATCTCCATCCGGAACCGGAAAAACGTTCAACGCATCTACTGTTTTGGCGTTGTTTGATAAATGATTTGCACCTTGGATAACCATTTGTGCAAAACGTTTCCCATTTAGAACTTTTACTGACACTAAAATTTCCTCCTTATTACGGGTTCGTAACTCGAACTCCCTGTACATAAATATTTAAAGAATCAACGGAAAGACCGAGCATTTGATTCAGGGTATATTTCACTTTCGTTTGTACGTTGTGAGCCACCTCGGAAATTTTTGTCCCGTAGCTTACGATGATGTACATATCGATATGTAACTGATCTTCTTCTTGGCGCACGATGACACCTTTTGTAAAATTCTCTTTTCTAAGTATTTCGGATAACCCATCTTTCAATTGGCTTTTAGAGGCCATGCCTACTATTCCATAACAATCAACTGCAGCTCCACCAGCGATAGTAGCAACTACATCGTTAGAAATATCTATTTGACCATAGGATGTTTTTAGTTCGATGGACATAAAGGTTCCCCCTTCAATTGGATTTTTCACCTTGTCTACACGCTATTTTACTATAAAAACGTTCAATTTAAAAGCAGGCGGGTACTATTCTAATAATACTATTATTATACTGAATGCTAAAAACATGTATGTCAAGGTTTTTTTCTTGAAAGCTTTCCTTAGAACTATTGCAATGTGTGGGGTTGTATGTTAAATTATATAAGTATTTTCAAGAGATTATTTTGGTAAAGAAAAACGATGCAGAAGGGTACTTCTTTGGACGTAGACCTTATGTATGGTTCTTCTCGCAATAATAAGAAGGTACTTTCTTATTACTAATGAAAATATTGAATGATGTTTCTTTGTAGTTAGGAGGGAATTGAACATGGCACGTAAATGTGTAATTACAGGCAAAAAGACTGGTTCTGGAAACGCACGTTCTCACGCAATGAACTCTACTCGTCGTACTTGGGGTGCAAACCTTCAAAAAGTTCGCATCTTAGTAGATGGTAAGCCAAAGCGTGTATACGTTTCTGCAAGAGCTTTAAAATCAGGTAAAGTTGAGCGCGTTTAATTAATAGTTGCGCACATAAAGAAGCGACAGGGAGATAATCCCTGTCGCTTTTTACTTTGGGTTGAGATTTGGTGCAAGTTGATCGATGTGATTTCAGTAGTGATGTTTACATAACTATTTTACCGTATACAATATTGGAAAATAGTCTAATATGGTTGTAATTTTTAAGTTATTGGTGCTTTTTTAGCATGTCAAAATTGGTTCGGTCAATTTTTTTTCATGTTCGGTCATTATGACTTCTATTTTCAAGGGGGTTCGGACAAATCAATTAAATGTTTGGTCAATTTCACCGTGTTGTTCGGACAATTGAAAAATTGGTTCGGTCATTTATCTGAAAACTTCGGTCAACTTCACAAAATCTTCGGTCAACTTTTTAAAAACTTCGGTCAAAATCAACAAATCTTCGGACATTTGCCCAGTTTGCCCACGTTGCCGACCCTCAATCAGCCAAACCTTCCAACCAAAACACCATACATTTATAAAAAAAGCACCCTTTCGAGGTGCCTTACTCCTTTTTAAACGACCCAAGCATAGCCCGGATTATTCCCCCCAAGAACCTAGGTAGTTTGATTGTATAAAATTTCATTACATTCCCTCCTCCGAACTTTTACCTTTTTATTAGATCAGGTTGCAAATTAGCGGATCGCTGGGACCGTCTTAAGATAATGGATGATAATCACGGCTCCTTATCACCATTAATATGCCTTCATCAAATGAAAAAGTACCACTTTCCACTTCAAGTTCATTACTAATACATAGTGTGTCCCCAAAGCGAATATGCTTTTTTTCTAAAGGATATTTAAATCCCTTAAGCGTGATGCCTTTTACATCAGGGGTGATGGGCATAAAGGAGATAAATGGCAAAGACTCATCTTTCTTGATAAAGTATGTACCCTCTCTATGGGCAAAAAGTTTATTTTGAATATCGTGTATCTCAATTAACACCTCTCTCTCAAGCCCTTTCAACAAAAGCTGTACGTTTCCTAAAAAGTGATCCAGTCTTCCACCCGTTCCTCCGAAAATTCTGATGAGTGCTGGATTTTGTTCAAGCGCCCAGTTTACGGCAATTTCCGTGTCTGTTTCATCTTTTTCGCTTGGAAATACTTCTGCGTGAGGGAGCTGTGCTTTTATGTTATAAAGTTCTTCTCTTGTAATGGAATCAAAGTCTCCGAAAGCTTTGGTTGGGACGATATTTTGCTCAAGTAAATAAGCAACCCCTCTATCTACGCCTACCCACATCACATCTTCTGCTTGCCAATCATACAGCTTAGGTATCCGCTCAATTGGTCCCCCTGCAACAATATGTATAATCAATTTGCCTCTCCCCTTTCTTTTTAACGTAAAAAAGCCTTCATTAACGAAGACTTTTTACGTGCTGGAGGAGTCGTCATAATCGTAACGGAATCCGTCCAGTTGTTTATTTTCCACTTCAACTCCAGAAAATTTCTTTAGCAGCTGTTCATACATATCTATTTCGTTATAATCGGTGCTATTGGTCAATGCGGAATGCAACGCTTGTTCAAGTATTGCCTGGTCATCCTTCGAAATATTCATCTTAGAAATTCCTCCCTCACCATTTACCAATAGCTTTCCGCACAAAAGCAAAATTATGACAAGTTACTTCTGATGGAGGAGATTGCCTGTTTACGGTCTTCTTTGTTGTAGATGGCAGATCCGGCAACCAAAACGTTTGCACCTGCGTCTACACAAAGCTTTGCTGTTTCAGGATTCACGCCACCATCAACCTCGATATCAATGGACAATCCTCTTTCTTCCGCCAAGGATGCGACCTGCTTAATTTTCGGCAAAACATCATGGATGAAAGCTTGACCGCCAAATCCAGGATTGACTGTCATTAAAAGCACCAAATCCACATCATTCAAAATAGGAATGATGCTTTCTACCGGTGTGGCAGGATTGATAACAACCCCAGCTTTAACGCCTTGTGATTTAATATGCTGGATGGTGCGGTGAAGATGACGACATGCTTCCACATGAACGGAAATAATATCGGCACCCGCTTTTGCAAAATCAGCAATGTAGGCATCGGGGTTTTCAATCATCAGATGCACATCTAGTGGCAGCTTTGTGATAGGACGAACTGCTTCCACGATTAGAGGGCCAATGGTGATGTTTGGCACAAAATGACCATCCATCACATCAATATGAATATAGTCTGCTCCTCCTTGTTCCACATCTAATATGTCTTTTCCTAAGTTGGCAAAATCCGCACTTAGAATGGAAGGGGCGATTTTTATCATATTTAGTACCTCGGCTTTCTGTCTTTTATTTCTTCAACGAAAGAAACGTAATGTTTATAGCGGTATGACGCAATCTCTTCGTTTTCAACCGCTTCTTTCACCGCACATTTTGGTTCTCTAAGGTGCGTACATCCCCTAAACTTGCAGTCATGGCTTTTTTCAACGAATTCAGGAAAACAATCTTTTACGTCTTCCGCTTCCATTTCAAGGAACTCTAGTGAACTAAAACCAGGTGTGTCCGCAACAAAACCGTTGTTGATTTCCATCAGCTCGACATGCCTGGTTGTGTGCTTTCCACGTCCTAAGTGGGAAGAAATATTATCTGTTTTTAATTCTAGTTCAGGGCGTAACACGTTTAAAAGAGATGATTTTCCAACTCCTGATTGTCCAGCAATGACGGAGGACTTTTCTTTCAGATATGGGAGTATCTCTTTAAGCTGCTCAGGTTCCTTGGTGGAAGTTAACAACACTTCATAACCTATGGAACGATAATAATCGGCAAACCCCAGTAGTTTGGCATCTTCATCAAGAAGGTCCATTTTAGAAATACAAATCAATGGACTGACCCCTTTGGATTCAATCAGCACAAGAAATCGATCTAAAAGAACCGTACTGAATTCAGGTTCCATCGCAGAAAACACAAGTATTGCCTGATCAATGTTAGCGATTGGCGGTCTAACCAGCTCGTTTTTCCGAGGAAGTACATCCATGATGTATCCTTCTTGGTCGTTTTCCGCTTGGAATACAACGGAATCCCCAACAAGAGGGGTTATCTTATTTTTACGGAAAACCCCTCTTCCTCTACATTGGGTAATTTTGCCATCCGCCGTCAAAACATAGTAAAAACCGCTCAATGCTTTGACAATCTTGCCTTCTGGCATACACTCACTCCTTAATAATTACTCGATATCGTCATAGTTGATGGTTTTAGTTTCTACTTCTTTTCCATCTACAACAATTTTGTATTTGGCCTGTTGCTTATAAGCGATTGTCACCGTGAAACTGGTGATTAAGTCCTCCGTAATTATGAAGGTTTCCTTTGGTTCACCATCCATGGTGTTATTAAGGTCTTCTATATATAATTCTACTGTCTGCTCTGCGCCTTCTTCTTCCGGGTCATATGTTACTTCAAGTGGTATATCCTCCGTCTTATCTCCGGGCTGTGGCCCATCAGAAACGATAAGTTTAATGGTATCCCCTTTTTTCACTTGAGAATCCGGTGCAGGCTCCTGTTTTATAATATTCCCCTCAGATACAGAATCATTATACTCCCTTGTAACTTCTGGCTCTAACCCTAAGTTAGCAAGATGTCGTTGAGCAAACTCAATGGATGATCCTTGAAAATCGGCCAGTTCAATAGGACTTGAACCCAAAGAAACAATAAGTTTTACAACTGTTTCTTCCGGAACAACACTTTCCCCGGCTTCAGGTTCTTGATTGATGACCTCTCCTTCGGGGACGTCATCAGAATGAATTTCCTCAATATCATGGTCGTCATAGTTGGCTGCTTTTATCCTATTGATAGCTTCATTAACTGGAAGTCCCGAGTAATCAGACATTTCAACTTTTTCTTTTCCTAAGCTTTGGAATATGGTAATAGCTTTGCCTTCTTTTACTACCTCTCCTGCTTCAGGGAAAGTTCTCGTCACTCTACCCTCTTCTATCTCATCACTAGGTTCCTCTTTTGGTTCTTCTAAAACAAAACCTAAATCGATGAGGTCTTTGACAGCATCGTCATACTCTTTACCTGACACATCAGGGACTGTTACATCCTTAGGAAGAAGCATGGAAGGTAATAGTGTAAATGCAGCAATTCCACCACCAACAAGCAGTAAAAGTAAGAGTAACAATCCGATAACCCATTTTTTCTTTTTCTTCTTTTTAGGAGGCGGTGGTTCTTCAGCCTTTTCGCTTACAGGTTTATTCTCTGGTGGCCTAATTCTAGTTTCATCCTCATTAGACAGATTGTTTAAGCTGCCTTTTATAATCGGAATGGCCTTTGTCGCCTCTTCATCGTCATCTGGAATATAAAATTTAGGTTCATTCATACGGCTTGGTTCAAGTGCCGTCATGACATCTGCCTGCATTTCTTCTACAGATTCATAGCGGTGAAGTGGATCCTTTGCCATCGCTTTTAATACAACATTCTCCATACTTTGAGGCAAAGTAGGATTCCAACGCTTTGGAGATGGTGTTTGTGATTGCAAATGTTTTAAAGCAATCGAAACAGCAGATTCCCCGGAAAACGGCAATCTTCCTGTTAACAATTCAAACATCACAATACCTAGTGCATAGACATCAGATTTTTTTGTTGCCAAACTTCCTCTAGCCTGTTCAGGAGATAAATAATGAACAGAACCTAAAAGGGAATTAGTTTGAGTGATGGTTGTTGAACTCAAGGCCATGGCAATACCAAAATCAGTCACTTTTATGGTGCCGTAATCATCAATCAAAATGTTCTGCGGTTTAATATCCCGGTGGATTATACCGTTTTCATGGGCATGAGAAATAGCGGATGTCAGCTGATTCATAATCTCCACTGCATTGTATTGTTCCACAGGTGCATATTGTTGAATGTACTGTTTTAATGTTTTTCCTGACACATGCTCCATCACGATATAATAAATATCATCTTCTTCTCCGATATCATAAATGCTTACTATATTCGGATGATCCAAGCTTGTTGCAGATTGCGCCTCTCTTCTAAAGCGGCGAATAAATTCTTCATCATTCGCAAAATCTAAACGTAATACTTTTACTGCTACGTCACGATCCAAAATCATGTCATGGGCAAGGTAAACATTCGCCATTCCACCGCCACCAATGACTTCCTTAATTTTGTAGCGATCATTTAATCTTTTACCTATTAACACCTATTTCACCCACTCCCAGCTTCGGAGACAGATAATTCCAAGATGGCAACCGTGATATTATCTTCCCCACCGTAATGGTTGGCGCGTCTTATTAATTCCTCTGCCTTTTCAGACAAAGCATGGTTCCCGTTGTTTAAAACCTCCACCAGTTCCCGGTCTTTCACTTTGTCACTCAAGCCGTCTGAACAAAGGAGAATATACCCTGGGTCATCATATGTAATGGTTTTTATATCTATTTTCACTGTTTTTTCTGTCCCTAAAGCTTGTAGTATAACATTTTTTCTAGGATGATGTTCTGCATCTTCCTTTGATATTTGCCCTGTTTTTACAAGTTCATTAACAAAAGTATGATCTTCCGTTAATTGCTTGGCACTTTCCTCTGAAACAAGATAAATCCTGCTATCACCGACATGTGCAAGGGTAACAAAACCATCGCCAATAATGGCAGCGACGATTGTAGTCCCCATTCCATTGCATTCCTCATGGGAATTTGCATGGTCAAAGAGTGTTTGGTTAGCTTGAAGAATGAACGTTTTCAACCAGATCTCAGCAGGTTCAGGGGAAGAGATGTTGGTTGTCTCTTCCCACACTTCCTTGATGTGGCTTACTGCTCTTTCGCTTGCCACTTCACCTGCTTGATGGCCCCCCATTCCGTCACAAACCACTGCTAGCTTTGTGCCGTCTTTATTAACAAAAATTCCCCCATTGTCTTCATTATGTGAACGAACTCTCCCTCTATCTGTTAAAAAGACCATTAAACATTGTCACCTCGTCTCTTCTTTCCGCTCCTTCGCACGCAGCTGTCCGCATGCAGCATCGATGTCGTGGCCTTGCTCACGACGAACCGTTACATTGACACCAAGATTTTTCAACGTTTTTTCAAATAAGTTAATTTGTTCTTTTGGCGTTCTCACATAGTCACGCTCTGGAACGTAATTCACCGGAATTAAATTCACGTGACACTTCATGCCTTTTAGCAGCTGTGCCAATTCCTCAGCATGTTCTACCTGGTCATTGACCCCACCGAACAAGCCATATTCAAAACTCACACGACGTCCCGTTTTATTAATATAATAACGGATCGACTCCATTAGATCTGGAAGTTTATATGCTCTATTGATAGGCATCAGTCTTGAACGTATTTCTGTGTTTGGTGCATGCAGGGAAACAGCAAAGTTAATTTGCATATTTTCATCTGCAAATTTATAAATCTTCGGGATGATGCCACTTGTGGAAACAGTAATATGACGAGCACCAATATTAAGCGCTTGGTCATGGTTAATAATTTTCAAGAAGTCGAGCATCTCGTCGAAATTATCGAATGGTTCACCAATCCCCATGATAACAACGTGGCTGACACGTTCATCCATTTCATCAAGAGCCTGTTGTACCTTCACTACTTGCGCAACAATTTCTCCTGCTTCAAGGTTACGTTTTAATCCGCCCAGAGTAGAAGCACAGAATGTACATCCGATTCGGCAGCCTACTTGTGTCGTTACACAAACAGAATTACCATATTCATGCTTCATTAGGACCGTTTCAATGGAATATCCATCATGAAGTTCAAATAGGAATTTCATCGTTCCATCAGAAGATGTTTGTTGAACAATCGTTTTCAACGTTGTCAAGGCATACGTCTCTTCTAACTTGTCTCTCAAGCTTTTAGAGAGATTGGACATTTCTTCAAATGATGTCACACGCTTTTGATAGAGCCATTCAAAGATCTGTGTTGTTCTGAATTTTTTTTCTCCGATACTTAGTAACCATTCTTCCAATTCGTGCAATTGTAGAGAATAGATGGACGGTTTACGCGTTGCTTCTTCTTGTTTGATTTGTTCTTTTGTATTATGTTCCATCTTTTTACACCTGCCTTTTTAGTCTAACAATAAAAAATCCATCCGTACCAAAATAGTGAGGCAATAGTTGGAGCATACCTTCTTTAACATAGCTGTTTACCTTTTCTGGCAGTAATTCTTTAATGTTGAAATCTATTTCAAACTCTTTGTTTGCTTCTAGAAATGCTTGTACTACATCAGCATTTTCTTCTTTATCAATTGTACATGTACTATATACCAAAGTTCCACCTTTTTTTACAAGAGGTGCCACTTCCTTTAGTATAGCCAATTGAATAGATGCTAGTTGCTTGATATCTTGCATCGACTTCGTGTATTTCAAATCTGGCTTCCTGCGGATAACACCAAAACCTGAACATGGTGCGTCTACGAGAATTTTATCAAACTGTTCTTCCTTAAAAATTTCTTGTGCCTTTCGGCTGTCAAGGGCCTGTGCTTCTATATTGGAAAGTTGCAGGCGTTCTGCTTGATCTTTAATAAGTTTCACCTTGTGCTCATGGAGGTCGGTTGAAATGACTCTACCACTATCTTTCAATAATTCGGCAATATGTGTTGTTTTCCCTCCAGGAGCTGCACAGCAATCATAAACAAAATCGTCTTTTTCTACACCAAGCGCTCGGGCTACAAGCATGGAACTCTCGTCTTGAATGGTCATATAGCCATTTTTAAAGGCATTAGAATAGGCCATATTTCCTTTTAAAGAGACAATGCTTTCTTCTGCAAGCTCGCCTTTTTCCACATTAAATCCTTGAGTGGTGAGCATTTGCAAAACTTCTTCCACATCAGCCTTTGCAGTATTTGCTCTGGCTGATTGATGTGGAGGGACAAGGTTCATCTCACACATTTCTTTCTGTATCATGCACGCCATATTGTTCAATCCATTTTTCCACTAACCATTTAGGATGGCTTGTCGAAATGGAAATGCGCTCCACATCATTTTCTATTTTCTCTAAATCAGGGACATCGTTACGCTGAATGGACCTTAACACGCCATTGACTACGGATGCAACACCTTTGTGTCCTTCTTTTTTTGGCAATTTCTACCGCTTCATAAATAGCGGCGCGTGCCGGAACTTTGTCTAGATACAACATCTGATACAAAGTCATCTTTAACAGGACTTTTACCCAATCCTGCAACTTTTTTTGTTTTTCTATATAGGAAGCCAAATAATAGTCCAAGGTTATCGTTCTTTGAATGGTACCATACACAATTTCTGTAAAAAGCCCGGCATCTTTTTTGGATAACTTACCTGAATCCAGATAGTTATTTAACAATAAGTTACTGTATGCTTGCTTCTTTTCCACATTTAACAATGCCTCTAAAGCAAGTTCTCTTACATTTTTCATCTTAGTCTCCTAGCTTTGTGCCTTCTGATAATGAAGCTCCTGCGCCGTTCAAATATTGCGTTCCAGTCATTCTCTTCTTACCAGCCAGCTGCAAATCTGTTATTTTAATCCCTGTAGAATTGCCTGTTTTGACGATGAATCCATCATCCTCGATTCCAATGATGGTTCCAGGTACAGCTTCATAGGTAATTTGGGTTTTCTCCCCCCACCAAACTTTCATCACTTGCCCTTCCATGGTGGTATAGGCAACCGGCCATGGGTGCAACCCGCGAATATGGTTATAGATCTGCTCCCCATCCTTCGTCCAGTCGATTTTTTCTTGTTCACGCTTGATGTTGGATGCAAATGTTGCTTCTTCATGATTTTGTACTTCTGCTTGCAGCTTTTCATCAAAAAGTTGCGGAAGGGTTTCTGAGAGCAATTTAGATCCAGCAACACTTAATTTATCATGCAAGGTACCGACATGGTCACGCTCATCTATTCTCACTTCCACTTGTGTTAACATATCACCTGCATCCAGTTTTTCGACCATATACATGATGGTTACACCAGTTTTCTCATGCCCTTGGATGATAGAGTAATGAATGGGTGCACCACCTCGCAGTTTTGGTAGCAAAGAAGCATGGACATTGATACAGCCGAATTTCGGTGCATCAAGCAAGGGCTTAGGTAAAATTTGTCCAAATGCTGCAGTTACAATTAAATCCGGCTCTAATGAAGTGATTTTTTCATACTCTGCAGCCTCTTTAATTTTTTCCGGTTGATACACTGGGATGTTATGTTTTTCCGCCTCTACTTTTACAGGAGGTGGCGTTAACACCTTTTTTCTGCCTTTAGGACGGTCAGGCTGTGTTACCACCGCAATTACCTCATATCCATCTTGGATAATTTGTTGCAATACAGGTACTGCAAAATCAGGCGTTCCCATAAATACAATTTTCTTTTTCATCACTATCACCCTTCTACTTCCAACTCATCTGGTTCAAAATATCTTAACACTTTAGATGTGAACAATACACCGTTCAAATGGTCAATTTCATGTTGAATAGCACGGGCAAGGAATCCTCGTGCCTCCAGCTCATACCATTTCCCTTTTCGGTTTTGAGCACGTACCTTCACATAATCAGCGCGTTTCACTTCCCCGTACAAATCGGGAAAACTTAAACAGCCTTCAGGTCCGACCTGTTCCCCTTCTTCATCCACTATTTCAGGGTTGATTAGTTCTATCTTTCCATGTTTATCATCAATATCTACAATAGCGATTCTTTTTGCGATGCCTATCTGGGGTGCTGCAAGTCCGACCCCGTCTGCCTCGAGCATCGTATCATACATATTGGATAAGAGTCGAATTAGCCTTTTATCAAATACGGTAACCGCCTCACAGTTTTGCTCCAGCACTGGAGCTGGGTATTTCACAATATCTAATATAGTCAATCTTGATTCCTCCATCAGTTACATGAGCATATAAGGATTTAGATCAATATGAACAGCTAACTTTTCTTGATCCATTTGTGTTTGGTATTTTTCAATGACCGTTTTTAATGCTTCGTGTAAGTTTGGTTCTCGTTTATATTTAATGATGCATTGATACCTGTAGCGGTCCTTTATTCTCGCTATAGGGGAAGCAACCGGTCCAAGTATAACAGCCTCATCTGATAATTGCATGTTTAAGAAATTGGTGATTTTTTCTGTAACTGTAACCACTTTCGTTAATTCGTGATGTGTCACGGTAACAAGCGCCAAAAAGTAAAATGGCGGATATTGATGCAGCTTTCTAATTTGCATTTCTTTTTGGTAGAAGTCCAGGTAATTATGCGTTCCGGCAAGTTCCACACTGTAATGTTCAGGACTGTATGTCTGGACCACCACTTCACCTGCCAATTCATGCCTGCCCGCTCTTCCGCTTACTTGTGTGAGTAGCTGGAAGGTCTTTTCAGAAGAACGGAAATCAGGAACATTAAGCATCGTATCCGCCGTCAATACTCCAACAAGCGTCACATACGGAAAATCAAGTCCCTTGGCAATCATCTGGGTGCCAAGCAGAATATCTGCTTTCCTGTCCCCGAATTGCTGGAGAAGTTTTTCATGAGAACCCTTCCTGCTTGTTGTATCCACATCCATCCTTATGACTCTTGCGTGTGGAAGGAGCTTTGTTAATTCTTCTTCTACCTTTTGGGTACCTGTGCCAAAGAAACGGAAATGTTCACTGTCACAGGAAGGACATGTAAAGCGGACAGGTTCTTCGTATCCGCAATAATGACATTTCATTTGATTGCTGCTTCGATGGTAGGTTAATGAAATGTCGCAATGAGGACATTCCACCACATATCCACAGTCTCGACACATTACAAAAGAAGAATAACCCCTTTTATTTAAAAATAAAACAGATTGTTCTCCTCTTTCTAGTCTAGTTTGAAGCTTTTCAAGAAGGCTTCTGGAAAACATCGATCTGTTGCCTTCTCGCAGTTCTTCTCTCATATCGACGATTTCCACTGAAGGCATTCCTTGTTCACTCATTCTTTTGTCCATCGTCAGAAGCTTATACACCCCTTTGGATGCTCGGGCGAAGGTTTCAAGTGTGGGGGTGGCACTGCCAAGAACAACAGGGCATTGGTGATATCTGCCCCTTTCTAAAGCAATATCGCGGGCATGATAACGCGGGGTGTCCTCTTGTTTATAGCTTGTTTCATGTTCCTCATCAATGATGATGATACCTACGTTTTCAAAAGGGGCAAAGATAGCGGACCTCGCGCCAACAACAACCTTTACTTCCTTTCGATGGATCTTTCTCCATTCATCGTATTTCTCACCCATTCCAAGCCCGCTGTGCATCACAGCCACATCTGAACCGAATCTTGATTTAAAACGGTTGACCATTTGTGGAGTCAAGGCAATTTCAGGAACAAGGACAATCGCTTCTTTCCCTTGCTTTAATACTGCATCTACAGCCTGCATATAGACTTCTGTTTTACCGCTCCCTGTGACGCCAAACATAACAAATGCTTCATGTGTATGTTGTTCGATTGAATGAAGAATGGGAATGATGGCTTCCTGTTGCTGCTGAGTTAATGAAAGGGCTTGAGACTTTTTAAACTCCCTGTTTTCATAAGGATCCCTATAAATTTCTTCATCTTTTTCTTTTAAAATACCAAGTTTCACTAAAGCCCCGATTGCACTTGTTCCAATCTGCAATTCTTCTAACAATGTTTTTTTATCGATCTTTTCCGTATTTGTTTCTAAAAAAAAGTCCAACAGTTTATGCTGAGCGGCAGCGCGAGCAGAAATTTTCTGTTTTGCTTCCAGTAGGGCTTCTTTTGACATTTGTAATTCCATTACTTTTCTCGTTTTCTTGGAAAGTTTATCTTTTACTTCATAATAAACCTCCAACACGTCCTCTTCGATCAGCTGTTTGATTGTTTTAAAGTGACTTGTTCCTGCCATCTCTTCAAACTTAACGCGGTTTGATGCGTGAAAAAAAGGCTGAAGTTCCGCAGGGACTCCCCCTAGGTCTGTGGCAATTAACCTATTTTTCATATTTCGCCTTTAAAGCTGCCGGTAACATTGCCTGGTAGGCAGAAATGGTAAAACATAGCGTATGATCTCTAAGCCAGTCTGCCAATCGCATAAGCTCTGGTGTAAGGATTGGCTGGATATCAATCAATGATGTAATAGGGACGGGTCTTTGGTACGGTGGTATTGTCTTTCACTTCCACTACAAAACCTTGAATCTGTCTTGGGCCAAAAGGTACATTCACCCTCATACCGGGTTGAATGAATCCATGCCATTTTGTCGGAATCTCATAATCAAAGGCTCTGTCCGTTTGTTTGGCAGGGACATCAACGATCACACTGGCATAGTAGGTCATTGTTTTTTCCTCTAGGGCTATTGCAACTTCCTCAAGAAGTGCATAAGCGACATCCTTGTTTTGACATCATCGGCAGAGAAATGCTTGTACCGTCTTTTTTATAAATGGTAACCAGATTCGTGTCCGTGCCGAATCCTGCTCCAGAAACGGTTACATTGTTTGCAACCACATAATCTAGGTTTTTTCTTTTCAAGCTTACCTTTGGCGTATCCCTCTACATTATTCGTTTCAGCCGCAAATCCCACGAGCACCTGGTGATTCTTTTCTTTCTCCTAGAGTTTTTAAAATGTCTTTCGTTCGCTCTAACTCAAGCACACTGTCTCCGTCCTGTTTTTTCATCTTGATGTCTGACACAATTTTAGGACGATAGTCGGCAACGGCAGCTGATTTAATGACAACATCTGTCTTTTCATAGTGTTCCATCACAGCATGAAACATTTCTTCAGCAGATTCCACTCGGATTGTTTGTACTGTCGGCGGATCAGGAAGGTTGGTCGGGCCTGATACCAAGATAACATCCGCTCCTAAACTTGCTGCTGCTTCTGCAATGGCATACCCCATCTTTCCTGTTGAACGGTTGGTGAAAAAACGTACAGGGTCTACTTTTTCAACAGTCGGGCCTGCGGTTACAAGTACCTTTTTCCCTTTAAGCGTCATCTCATCTTGTTTCTGGAAATAACGTTTGAGTCCTTCCACAATCGTTTCAGGTTCTTCCAATCTTCCTTTTCCAACATAGCCACATGCCAAAAAACCTTCTCCAGGCTCAATGAAACGATATCCGAAAGTAACTAGCCTCTCCATATTATGTTTTACCGCAGGATGGTCATACATATGTACATTCATAGCTGGTGCGATCCAAACAGGGGCGGGACTCGCCAATAAAGTTGTCGTGATCATATCATCTGCAATACCGTTCGCAAGCTTGCCGATTACATTTGCAGTTGCGGGTGCAACCAGTACCACATCGGCCCAGTCTGCAAGGTCAATATGTGAAATAACGGCAGGATTCTTTTCTTCGAATGTATCGGTAAATACTTCGTTTCTTGATAAAGCTTGAAAAGACAATGGTGTAACAAATTTGCAGGCGGACTGGCTCATAATCACCTTCACTTCGGCACCTTGCTGAATGAGCTTACTTGTTAAAGCAACCGCTTTATAGACAGCTATTCCACCTGTCACACACAATAGGATTTTTTTATTTTTCATTTCACAACCCCCGTCATGTACTTGAAAATCCACTTAACCCCGATAAATATCTTTTGCCTAAAGGCACTTGCCTCATTAAGAAAAACCGTGCAAAATCCGCCCGGTCCTTTTAATTCTAAAATTTAGGCGGATTGGTTAATCACCGCTGTTCCTTTCCGCAAATGGCTTCGCTTTCCTAGGGGCGGTGCTTGAGCCTCCTCGCTTCACTGCGGGGTCTCAAGCTACCGCTATCTCCCTCAGGAGTCTTCGCCTTTTGCTCCAATCCACAGCTAGAAGTTACTTTAACGAAGGGTTACTTCATTTTCAGTTAACTCGGTTAGGTGCCTTTCATAAACCCTTAAGTAAATGAAATCAACCGTACTATAGACTTTCTTTCTTTTTAAAAAAATAACAACCTATTTCTAGGTTGTTATCTTTACTTGTGATTTAGGATGCCTTCGCTTCTTTCAGCAGTTTTGATTGTCTTTGCAGATAGTAAGCCTGCATCAATCTCTTCAAGGGCTTTTCCGACAAATTTGTAGGAAACCGTTTTTTCAATCATTTGGTCGTTTACTTGTTGCAGTTCACGAGCGCGTCGTGCAGACACGGTTACAAGCGTATATTTTGAATCTAATTTTTGCATTAGGGAATCAATAGATGGGTATAGCATATTATTCAGCCTCCAGCATTTGCTTATATTTTTCACGCAATCTTGTACGTTTGCAATGTTCTGCCTGAACAATTGCTTTAATTCTGTCACAAGCAAGGTCCACTTGATCATTTTCTACCACATAGTCATAAGCGTCCATCATTTCGATTTCTTCTTTGGCAACTGTCATGCGGTTATTGATTAAGTCTTCTGTCTCTGTACCTCTTGTTGTGATTCTATTCTTTAGTTCAGAAAGGCTTGGCGGCATCAAGAAGATGAAAACACCTTCAGGGAATTTGCTCTTAACTTGAATGGCACCTTGGACTTCAATTTCAAGGAAGACATCCTTTCCTTCTGCTAAACACTGTTCTACATAATCAACAGGAGTGCCGTAGTAATTACCAACATACTCTGCCCATTCGATAAATTTATCTTCTTCTATTAACTGCTCAAATACCTCTCTAGACTTAAAGAAGTAATCCGTTCCGTCCACTTCCCCCTCACGCGGGTTACGTGTCGTCATGGAAATGGAATAATGCAAACTGACATCTTCTTTTGAAAATAACGCTTTTCTTACTGTCCCTTTCCCAACACCGGAAGGCCCGGAAAGGACAATCAATAATCCTCTATCTCTCATTATATTTACAAATACCTACCCTTCATCAGACATATCATCTTTATTTACCAAGCGTTGTGCCACTGTTTCAGGTTGCACCGCCGATAAGATAACATGATCGCTATCCATTATTAGTACTGCTCTTGTGCGTCTTCCATAGGTTGCATCTATTAACATACCCTGATCCCTTGCATCTTGGATAATTCTTTTGATCGGAGCAGATTCAGGACTAACAATAGATATGATACGATTTGCTGATACGATATTACCAAAGCCAATATTAATCAACTTTATGCTCATGGTTCCCACCTCTAGTTACAAACTCTATTCTAACCGTGTTCACAGGTTAGTAATCAATGATTATTCAATGTTTTGCACCTGTTCTTTAATTTTTTCCAGGCAAGCTTTCATCTCGACTACCAGATTTGCGATATTTGCGTCGTTCGCCTTGGATCCGATGGTATTCACTTCCCTGTTCAATTCCTGAACAAGAAAATCAAGCTTCCTGCCTACAGGATCTGCAGATTGCAAGGTTTGAGTGAATTGACCAAGGTGGCTGTTAATTCTTTTTAACTCTTCGTTAATGTCAGCCTTATCAGCAAAAATAGCGGCTTCTGCCAGTATACGTTGTTCATCGATCTGGGAACCTAAATATTCCTTCAGTTTTTTCTCCAAACGCAACCGATACGCTTCCACAACGGTCGGACCGAGTTTTGCAAGCTGCTCCGACATGTTTTCGATAAAAGTTAGATGGGTGATAATATCCTTTTGCAACTGATCGCCTTCAGCCTTTCGCATGGCAACCAATTGCTTGGACGCTAAATGGACTTGGTCTAGCAATATTTCTTCTATTGCTTCCATCCCTGTTTGTGTTTCCATGATGGTAAACACATTTTCTAATTTAAGTATATCATTAATCTCAATGGAACCGGAAATTTGGTATCTATCTTTTACCTTATGTATAGTATCTATGTATGCCGAAAGAAGCTCCCAATCCACATTCAAATGCTTATCATGTATGTCTTGGCCCTCAATCGTAATGAACATTTCTATTCTTCCTCTTTGCAAATAAGAGTGAACGACTTTTTTCATTTTCTCTTCCATTGCTAGGAACTGCTTAGGCATCCGGATATTAATCTCACAAAAGCGATGGTTGACAGATTTCATCTCGACAAGAATCTGATAGGAACCTTGTTTTGCCTCTGCCCGGCCAAAGCCTGTCATACTTTTCACCATATTATACTCACTTCCGTTCTTAAGTATAGAAAAGAGCCGGAAAACTGGCCATTCTTGATGCTAAGCAACCACTATATTAGCATTGTTTCCCCTAATTTGAAAGCTATTTTTACAGAAATTTAAGAGGCGGCATTATTGTTGGCGGGTAAAGAAGAAAAGGCAATAGAGTCCACCTCTACTACCTTTAATAAATTATACCATATTTTTTTTTACTTTTCCCGTGAAAAGGGTTCCCACCAACAAAAAGGTCGGTAACGATGCCATCCCCATAATCAATAACCACTCTTTCGGAGCAAGTGCCACTGTGTGGAAAATCCCTTGTAATGGTGGATAGTAAATTACGACCAGCATTAAAATGATACTGGAGACTACTGCGCCGACAAGATACATGTTCTGAAACGGGTTACGATGGAAAATAGATCTATCACTTCGGCAATCAAACACATGTATAAGCTGCGCCATGACAAGAGTTGCAAATGCCACTGTTTGCGCATAGATGAGGTTATCTGGATGTTGTTTGTATACAATGATGAATGCAAGGAGCGTGGCAATTCCAATCAGAAAACCGCGCGAGACAATTTTCCACCAAAGTCCTCTGGCAAACACACCTTCCTTTGGATGCCTTGGCTTACGCTTCATGACATCCCCTTCGGCTTGATCAAGTCCAAGCGCCATTGCCGGCAAGCCATCCGTTACAAGGTTCACCCACAAGATTTGAATCGGTACAAGTGGGAGCGGCAAAGCCAATAACATCGCAAACAGCATTACAAGAATTTCCCCTACATTCGAAGCCAATAAATATCGGATGAACTTCCTTATGTTCTCATAAATGTTACGCCCTTCTTTAATAGCTGACTTAATAGTGGCGAAATTGTCATCCAATAATACAAGTGAACTTGCTTCCTTGGCAACATCCGTTCCGGTAATCCCCATCGCAATACCAATGTCAGAAGCTTTTATTGCAGGGGCATCATTCACTCCATCTCCTGTCATGGCGACAATATGACCTTTTTTCTGCAGTGCTTTTACAATGGAAAGTTTGTGCTGAGGAGATACCCTTGCAAACACATATACGTCATCCACCATGTCTTCCAACTCTTCTTGACTCATTTTTTGAAGTGTTTTTCCTTCCAACACCTTTCCTCCCATTGGAAGGATGCCAATTTCGGCTGCAATCGCTTTTGCAGTGACAATATGATCCCCTGTGATCATCACTGTCCTGATTCCTGCTTCTTTACATTCACGGACTGCCTGTTTTACTTCTGGGCGAGGTGGATCAATCATCCCTTGAATTCCAATAAAAACAAGGTCTTTTTCAATCTCTCTTTCCTGCATGCCATCGTGAAAGTTGGTAATCGGTTTAAAAGCCACCGCGATATTTCTCAAAGCCTGTGAAGCCAGGCTATGGACCATATCAGCTACAACCTTTTCATATTTGGAAGAAAACATTTCGCGCTTGCCTTCCCATAATAAAGAGTCACTCACATTTGTGATGACATCCGGAGCACCCTTCGTGATGACAAACAATTTCCCTTGCTTATCTTTCACGACAACACTCATCATCTTTCTCTCCGAATCAAACGGGTACTCTTTTACAATCTGAAACTCACTTAATAAGCCATCCCGAGTAAACCCAGCCTTCATGGCTGCAACCGCAAGCGCACCTTCTGTCGGATCTCCATCAAGGATGTATTGGTTTTTTTTCTGAATTATATTGGCGTGATTACATAACAGACCGAATGTCAGCAATTGATGCAAGGATTTATTCTTACTGTTGCTTTCAGGGCCTTCTGATATAAATTCCCCTTTTGGTTCATATCCATTACCGCTCACATTCCATGTGGTTCCACCTGACCAAACATGCGTAACGGTCATTTTGTTTTGGGTCAGCGTTCCCGTCTTGTCGGAACAAATAACAGAAGCACACCCTAGAGTCTCTACTGCAGGAAGCTTTCTGACAATGGATTTCTTTTTGATCATCCGCTGAACCCCAAGCGAAAGTGCAACGGTCACAATAGCCGGCAATCCTTCTGGTATGGCCGCGACTGCTAATGACACACCAGCCAAGAACATTTCATATAGACTGTGGCCTTGTAGAACTCCAACCACAACTACTAACATTGTCAATATCAACGCAACGGTAATCAGAATCTTCCCAAGCTGCTCTAATTTCCGCTGCAACGGAGTAATGGTTGTCTCTGCAGTCTGCAAAAGGTCGGCAATTTGTCCCATTGCAGTATTCATACCAGTTGCAACTACGACACCCACACCTGTACCACGGGTCACAAGCGTCCCCATAAAGGCCATGTTTTCCTGATCTCCAATTGATATATCCGAGCCATGTACAGGTTTATCACTTTTTACAGCTGGAACGGATTCCCCTGTTAAAGCAGACTCCTCAATTTCAAGGGAACTGGCCTGTACAATTCGAAGATCCGCCCCTATACGGTCTCCACTCCCAAATTTGATAATATCCCCTACCACTATTTCTCTTGAGGCCACTTTTCGCCATTCTTTTTCTCGAAGAACCGTTACTTGTGGTGCCGAGAGTTCTTTTAATGCCTGTAAGGACTTTTCTGCTTTTCGTTCCTGGAAAAATCCTAAAAATGCATTAATGATCACAATGGCAATAATGGCAACTGCATCGATGTATTCCCCTAGCAAACCGGATATCAGTGTTGCAGCAAGCAACACCACCACCATAAAATCTTTAAATTGCTCTAAAAACACTAAAAAGGCGTTCGGTCTCTCCGCCTCCTGAAGTTCATTCGTCCCATACTGCAACAGACGATTTTTTGCTTCTGATTCACTTAAGCCCGCTTCAAAATCGGAATTGATCTGTTCTTCGACTTCTTCTGCTCTCATTTCATGCCATTTCATCTGTTCCACCTCACAACCTTTGCACAAAATCTATCTAAGAAAGTCTATTCGGACTCGTCCAAAAAAATGATATACTTTTTGGGTGTTATCGAGATTGTTAAGATATAATGATAAAAGAGAAATTTATTAGTTTTGTAATAAGAAGGGAAGTTTACATATATGAGTTTTGACGGTATTTTTACATATGCAATGACCGCAGAGTTGAAGGAAAAGCTAGAAAGCGGGAGAATTACGAAAATCTATCAGCCCTATAAAAATGAGCTTATATTAACCATTCGCTCTGGAAGAACCAATCATAAGCTGCTAATTAGTGCGCACCCAAGCTATGCAAGAATGCATTTGACAGAGGAATCCTATGATAATCCTTCAGAACCACCGATGTTTTGCATGCTGCTTAGAAAGCATTTAGAGGGCAGTATCATCACCCAGATCCACCAAATTGAAATGGACCGAATCATCGTTTTTGATGTGAAAGCACGAAATGAAATTGGGGATGTTTCCTATAAGCAGCTTATTGTAGAAATTATGGGACGCCACTCGAACATCATTTTTGTAGGTAAAGAAAAACAGATGATTTTAGACAGCATCAAACATGTCCCAATGGCACAAAACAGACATCGCAGCCTGACACCTGGCCAGACCTATGTACTACCGCCCGTTCAGGATAAACTTAATCCACTTGAAGCTACCGAAGAAACCGTACAAAGAAAACTTGATTATATCGGAGGAAGACTTGATAAACAGTTAGTAAACACTTTTGCCGGAATTTCTCCTTTGTTTGCTAAAGAAGCTGTTTTCAGAGCTGGCCTTGCCAATAGGGACACTTTACCGAAGAGCTTTATGACTTTAGTGGAAAAAATAACAGCTTTGGACCTCTCCCCTCAAATCATAACAGATGGAAACAAAGAGGTATTTTACTTACTTGATTTGGAACACATAAAAGGGGAAAGCAAATCTTTCTCCACACTCAGCGAAACCCTTGATCGCTTCTACTTCGGGAAAGCCTCAAGAGACAGAGTCAAACAGCAAGCATATGACTTGGAGAGATTTATCACAAATGAAATTCAAAAAAATGAAAAGAAAATTGTGAAACTAGAGAAGACGTTAGACGATGCCCGGGACGCTGAAAAATTTCAACTTTACGGTGAACTTCTGACAGCGAACCTCTATCAAATATCACGGGGAGATACTGAAGTAACTGTGGTGAATTATTATGATGAGAATGCCGGAACCATCTCCATTACCCTGGATCCGCAGCGTTCCCCTTCAAGTAATGCACAACGCTACTTTAACAAATATCAAAAAGCGAAAAACTCACTAGCAATCGTGCAAGAACAAATTGAAAAAGCCAAGTCGGAAATTCAATATTTTGAAATGCTGAACCAACAAGTAGAAACCGCTTCTCCAAAGGATATCCAGGAAATCCGGGAAGAACTGATGGAAGAAGGCTATTTGCGCATGAAGCAAAAGCGCAAGAAACTTAAACCTCAAAAACCTGTACTTGAAACCTACCAGGCAAGTGACGGCACAGAGATTCTAGTCGGGAAAAACAACAAACAGAATGATCACCTGACCAACCGTGTTGCACGCAGGGATGACGTATGGCTGCATACAAAGGACATCCCTGGGTCTCATGTTGTCATTAGAAGTGATGAGCCTTCTGAAGAGACCATCAAAGAAGCAGCGACCATCGCTGCCTATTTCAGTAAAGCGCGCCATTCCGGTTCTGTACCGGTTGATTTTACAAAAGTAAGGCATGTAAAAAAACCGTCCGGCTCCAAACCGGGTTTTGTCATCTACGAACAACAACAGACTGTTTATGTGACACCGGATGAGGAAATAATTATTGGATTGAGGAAATAAGGAAGAGCACCGGCTTAGAATGCGGGTGCTTTTCTCTTAAATTAGTTTAAATATAATCACAATTCAGGTTTATTTTAACAAAAAGAAGGGTAATTATTTGCTTCCTCATAAAAACCATGTTTAAATGGAAAAATAGTTTCAAATGTTTTTCAAATGGAGGGTAACAACATGAAAAAGAAATTGACGATTTTTCTAGTAGCAATGTTAACAGCTGTTCTATTAGCTGCATGCGGTTCTGATGGGAACAATGCTTCTAAAGAAGGAAATGAAAACAAAGAAGCGCAAGAAGGACAAGAACAACAAACCCCTGAAGTCGAAGAAGTGGATCCTGAAAAAGTTGTGGCCAAAGTTAACGGTCAGGAAATCAAAGGCCAGGAATATAATGAAATGCTTCAACAAACTCAAATGATGATGATGCAGTTCGGTCAAGGCGGAGACGCTAAAGCGATGAAAGACCAAACATTGAACGCATTAATCGATCAAAAAGTCCTTTCTCAAGAAGTTGAAAGCAAAGGATATAAAACAAGCGAAAAAGAAATTGAAGATTACATCAAGGACATCAAAGCTAATTACGAAAGCGAAGAAAAATTCGAAGAGGCTCTAGAAGAAAGCCCACTGACTATGGAAACTTTGAAGGCTCAAATCTCTGAAGAATTAGCTCTTCAAAAATATATGGAAAAAGAATTTCCTGAAACAAAAGTAACGGACGAGCAGATTAAAGAATACTATAACCAAGCAAAAGAGCAAAATGAAGCTCAACAAGCGGAAGCTCCTGAAGGAGAAGAAGCGCCTGCAAACGAATTCCCAGAACTTGCGGAAGTGGAAGACCAAATTCGCGGTCAACTTGAACAAGAAGAAACACAAAAGAAACTACAAACTCTTGTAGAAGATCTTAAAAAAGACAGCGAAATTGAAAAGCTAATCTAATATGATGAAGTGAACAAACGCACCCTCTGAACTGGGTGCGTTTTGTTGTTCTTGGAGGCTTTTCAAGCAGTATCTGGCATTGTTAGTAGTTCCGATTTGCTTGAGTGATAACTCTTTTATCATTCTTCTTGCACTGCGTACATTATTTATGTGTAAAAGTCTGCACACCTCTCGAATGGAGATCGATGTGCCAAACAAAAAAGAATAATCAATCAGGGTTTGAATGTGTGCTTTCTTTGATTGGTGGTTGCAATAAAGGCAGCTCCATTTTCTTAGGTGCTTCTCCATAGCCAGTTTGTTGCAGTCAGGACAAGCAACACCTGTCATTATCTCTGTAGGATTTATATTGAACTCTTTGAGGATATTTATGTTTCTTGGAGCATGGTGTTTGGTAATCAGTGAGGATATCTCTCTTGGAGGATGAAGGGTGGAGCTTGGGTGCTGCTGGTTTTCTTGAATGTCGTTGATTTTAAATGTCAGGGCAGGGCTTCTTACCACGAATTCCTGCACTAAAGCAGGGTTAGATAGGGCTTTAACTATAGCGTTTGGATTTGTCACACCTACAAAACAATACCCTGGGTACCCTTCTATCCCTTGGTTTTCTAACCACCGCTTAAATTGATTATATTGCATTTTCACTTGGAGGATTGGGTCTTGCCTAGAGATTTCACGGTTAATATCTTCCTTCTTAATTTGAATGAGTTGTTGGTAATCAGGATCAAAAAGAAGTGTTCCAGTTAAGTGTTTGGTTTCTAAGATGATAAAAAATGAAGGAAACAGTAGAAGAGTATCCATTTGGAAATGATGTTTATTAAGGAGTAGCCTTGCCCCTTTTACTACTATACAATCTTGAATTCCACTTAATTGTGACAAATAATAATCTATGGAGTTTTCACCAAAATCTCCAGAACGTCTTTTGCCTAATTCACTCTCAATCTGGGGGGGTTTTTCATGTTGAGGTGACAGCCTTCTATGTAAGGCATCAAGCTTACACTGCATGATGGAACGACGGTATGTTTGTTTATTCAATACTTCACACCTTTCTTTTTTGGTTTAGTTACATTTTTCGACATTTATTGGTGGGTTTCCTGCTTTATTTGGAGATTTTTGGGAATTTTATATTTTAATTATTGGGTTTACTAAACGGCTGGGCTTCTAAGTGGGGGTTTTCGTGGAGGTTCTACAGTTAAATCGCAACTTTCTACCACTTTTGGGGTGACTTTCTACATTTCCCGGAACCACTTGTACATTTCCCAATCGCACTTCGACATCTAAACTCTCATATTCTACACTTTTGCTTTTCAGCTACCTAATTTCAAAAGTACGTAACCTTCTAGTTTTTTGGTGACTCCGACAAGCTTCTGGCAATGGAATGGGACCTCACGATTGGGACATCAGGGGGTTCCCAAGTTACCAACAGCAACCTCCCTTCCTAAAAATCCACCTTCTACAATTAAATCGCAACCTTCTACCACTTTTGGTGTGAACTTCTACATTTCCCGGATCCACTTGTACATTTCCCATCCTTCCTACTACCTCTAAACTCTCATATCCTACATTTTTGCAACTTCAGCTACCTAATTTTTAAAAATAAGTAATCTTCTATTCCATTAATCTAACCCCAACACAAAAAATCCCCCAGACCATATCCGTCTGAGGGAGCCTCAAAAACAATCCTTAAAACTCCATCCAAGTCTCGCTTGTCGGGTTCTCCACCCACTTTGAAAGCTTCTTGCGGTCACCTTCTCCAATGTATTCCTTTTCGATTGCAACATCCATCAAAGTCTGATAATCACACAATGCATGGGCTTCAATCTCGTAATTGGATAAATTATCATCGGCTACTTCCAGACCGTATGTAAAAATGGCGACCACACCAAGCACTTCGCATCCGGCTTCTCTTAGTGCGTCAACTGCCGCGATGGCACTCCCGCCTGTGGAAATTAAATCTTCCACGACAACTACCTTCTGCCCGGCTTCTACTCTTCCTTCAATCTGATTTCCTTTTCCATGTGCTTTCGCCTTGCTTCGAACATAGCACATCGGCAGGTTCAGTTCATTGCTCACCAATGCAGCATGTGGAATCCCTGCTGTGGCTGTGCCTGCTACCACCTGCACATCTGGAAACTTTGAAACAATTAAACGTGACAAAGATTCAGAAATGTTTTTCCTCACTCGTGGATAAGAAATGGTCAAACGGTTGTCACAATAAATCGGTGATTTAATTCCTGAAGACCATGTAAAAGGGTCATTTGGTTGGAAAAATACCGCTTTAATTTCCAATAAGTCTTCTGCCACTGTTCTGTTCATAAGCTCGTTCATCCTATTTCCACTCCCTGCCATTGTTGTAAGATTGCTTCATAAGCCTTGCGTGGATCGGTAGCACGGGTGATACTGCGCCCTACCACGATTTCTGTTGCACCAAACTGGCGTGCCTCTAATGGAGTAACCACTCGCTTCTGGTCATCCACACTGTCTTCTTTTAATCGAATCCCTGGCGTCACTTTTTTGAATTCCGCTCCCAAGGCATCACGCAGCATAGTTGCCTCTAGTGAGGAACACACCACACCATCCAAGCCGCTCTCAAACGCATTCCGCGCATAGTGCATAACTACTTCATCAAGCGAAGCACTAATTTTAAGGTCCTTTTGCATGCGTTTTTCCGTCATACTAGTAAGCTGAGTGACAGCGATCAAGTTTGGGCGTCGTTCACCCGCCCCCTCCATCAAACCTTCCAACCCGGCCTTCATCATTTCATTGCCACCAGCAGCATGGAGATTGGTCATCGTCACTCCTAGCTTACCAAGACCTTTCATTGCTTGATAAACGGTATGGGGAATATCGTGAAGCTTCAAATCAAGAAATACATCGTGACCTTCTGCAACTAGATATTCAACAATCCCAGGACCTTCTTGGTAAAACAGTTCCATTCCTACTTTTACATATAATTTCTCCTCATCGAATTGTGCAAGAAACCCTGATACTTCCTCTCTACCAGGAAAATCAAGTGCGACTATAAGCGATTTTTGCATGTTGCTTCCAGCTCCTTCCGATACACTCTGAAATATGCTCAAATCCTAATTCGTGCATTTTATAAGGAAGTTCTTCGATGATGGTAGGACATATAAATGGATCCACAAAATTTGCGGTTCCGACTGCAACGGCACTTGCGCCTGCAAAGAGGTACTCTAAAACATCTTCAGCAGATTGTACCCCTCCCATACCAATGATCGGGATGGAAACCTTTTGGCTGACTTCATGAATCATACGTATTGCTACCGGCTTGATTGCAGGACCGGATAATCCACCTGTACTGTTTGCCAATACAGGACGTCCTGTTTTCAAATCGATTCTCATTCCGAGCAATGTGTTGATCATCGTCAAGCCATCTGCTCCAGCCTGCTCAATAGCCACAGCAATCTCTGAAATGTTTGCAACGTTTGGGGACAATTTTACGTAAACCGGTACTTCTGCAACTTCCTTTACTGCCTTCGTTACTTCAAAGGCTACTGCAGGGTCCGTTCCAAACGCGATTCCCCCTGTTTTTACGTTGGGACAGGAAATGTTTAATTCCAGAGCATGGACATTTGGGGCCGCGGAAATTTCTTTTGCCACCTTGACGTAGTCTTCAATTAAGGAACCAGCAACATTAGCAATGATGGGAACATTGTAGTTTGCTAAGAATGGTAGCTCTTCAGAAAGAACTTTTTCTAATCCGGGGTTTTGCAGGCCGATTGCATTCAGCATCCCCGCGTTCGTTTCGGCCACTCTTGGGGTCGGATTACCAAATCTAGGCTCTGCAGTAGTAGCTTTAATCATGATTGCTCCAAGTACATTCAAGTCATAGAGCTTGGCATACTCTCTGCCAAAGCCAAAGCATCCGGATGCAGGCATAATTGGATTTTTCAAGTCTAGTCCTGGTAATTTAATAGATAAACAACTCATAGTACAACCTCCCCTGCTCGGAATACCGGACCATCTGTACAAACTTTTTTGTAAGAATACCCTTCTGGATCATTTTGAAGATGGCAGACACATGCAAAGCAAGCGCCGATGCCACAGCCCATCCGCTCTTCAAGAGAGAGGTAGACGTTTTTATTAGGATATAAGTTTTCAAGTGCGCCAAGCATCGGGGTTGGTCCGCATGCAAAAAGTGTCGTGAAAGGTGGTTGAATCTCCTCCAGCACATTTGTCACGAAGCCTTCTGTTCCGTAAGTCCCATCAACCGTCGCCACATAAGTGTCGCCAAAGTATGCAAATTCATTTTTATAAAAAACGTCTTCTTTTGATTGAAAGCCAAGTACGTGGGTGGTACTTACTCCTCTGCGGTTTAATTGTTTGGTCAGCTCTAGCAGTGGAGGGACACCGATTCCTCCCCCAACAATTAATGCATGATCGCCGCGTTGTAATTCATCCACAGTAAAACCGTTCCCGAGCGGGCCTAATACGTCCAGCTTTTCCCCGGGCTGTTTCAAAGCCAAAAGCATGGTTCCTTTACCCTCAGCTCTGTAGGTGATCTTACATTGTCTATTCTCTTTATCGATGCAAGAGATACTGATCGGACGCCTTAAAAGGGTGTCAAATCCTTCTGTCACACGGATATGAACGAACTGACCAGGGGAACTCATCAGATCGACGAGTTCTCCTTCTAAGGTCATTTCATAGATGTTACGCGCAATAGTAGTTTGAGAGATGATGGTCATCCAAGCTTTTTTCATTAGCTGTACACCGCCTCTTTTTCTGTGCTTTCTAACGTTTCAATCGATTCGATAGAGAAAGTCATCGATTCTAGTACTCTCAGGATTGCTTTTGCTGTATCAAGTGAAGTCAAGCAAGGGATCCCGTTTTCCACTGACTCTCGGCGGATTCTGAATCCGTCTCGTGCTGGCTGCTTTCCTTTTGTCAGCGTGTTGATGACAAATTGTGCTTGCCCTTTTCTGATGACATCAATTAGGTTCGGTGATTCTCCACCAATTTTATTAACAACCGTTACCGGGATGTCCGACTCGCCGAAGAACTCGGCAGTTCCGGCTGTTGCCAAAAGTTTATACCCGATACGGTGGAATCTTTTTGCCAGTTGAAGTGCTTCTTCTTTATCTTTGTCGGCAATGGTGAACAACACAGAGCCGTATGTTTTAATGGATATTCCTGATGCAACGAGACCTTTATATAGTGCTTTTTCAAGAGTAATGTCTTTCCCCATGACTTCCCCAGTAGATTTCATTTCCGGTCCAAGCGTGATGTCGACATTTCGCAGTTTTGCAAAAGAGAACACCGGTACTTTCACGAAAACTCCTTTTGTTTCTGGTTGAAGTCCGGAACCGTAGCCCTGAGCGGCAAGACTTTCTCCCAAGATAATTTTGGTTGCTACTTTGGCCATCGGCACATGGGTTATTTTGCTTAAGAATGGAACGGTACGGCTTGATCTTGGGTTTACTTCGATTACATAGACTTCCTCTTTGTAGATGACAAATTGAATGTTTAGTAGTCCAATTATGTTCAAGCCTTGTGCCAATCTTCTTGTGTAGTCGATGATTTGTTCTTTGATAGCCGCACTCAATGTTTGCGGAGGATAAACCGCAATGGAGTCACCTGAGTGAACACCGGCGCGTTCGATATGTTCCATGATTCCTGGAATGAATACATCTTTTCCATCTGAGATCGCATCAACTTCAATCTCTTTACCTGTCATGTATTTATCAATCAGGACAGGATGTTCAGGGTTAATTTTTACCGCGTTTTTCATATAGTGTAAAAGTTCTTCCGACTTGTAGACGATTTCCATTGCACGACCGCCCAGGACATAGGATGGACGCACAAGCACTGGATAGCCGATTCCTTCGGCAATTTCAATTGCCTCTGGGATAGAGATAGCTGTTTTCCCTTTTGGTTGTGGTATTTCAAGGGTGTTTAAAGTTTGTTCGAATTTATCTCGGTTTTCTGCACGATCTAAATCTTCTAATGAAGTACCAAGTATCTTTACTCCTCTTGCTTCTAATTCCGCTGCAAGGTTGATTGCCGTTTGGCCGCCAAATTGCACGACGACTCCTTTTGGCTTTTCGAGATTGATGATATTCATGACATCCTCGATTGTTAACGGCTCAAAATAAAGCTTGTCAGAAATACTGAAGTCTGTTGATACTGTTTCTGGGTTGTTGTTGATGATGATTGCTTCATAACCCGCTTCCTTAATGGCCCAAACTGAATGGACTGTTGCATAGTCGAACTCAACTCCCTGGCCGATTCGGATTGGACCAGAGCCCAGTACGACGATGCTTTCTTTTTCGGTAACTTCTGACTCATTCTCATCTTCATACGTCCCATAGTAGTAAGGGGTGCTGGATTCAAACTCAGCCGCGCAAGTATCCACCATTTTGTATACAGGTGCTATTGTTTCTTGAAGACGTAGTTCATAGATATCTCTTTCGGTTGTAGACCATAGTTTAGCGATCGTCTCGTCGCTGAATCCCATTTCTTTCGCTTCAATCAACGTGGAGAGGCAACCATTATTGCTAGTGATGAACTCTTCCATCGCCAAAATTTTATGCAACTTTTGCAGGAAAAACAGGTCTATTTCGCACCAGTCATGGATAGTTTGAATGGTAACGCCCCTTCTTATTGCTTCAGCGATATAAAACAATCTTTCATCTCCAGCTTTTCTGATTCTTTTTTCCACTAGTTCATCTGAAAACCCTTCGCTTCCTTCAAGCTCAAGGTAGGAGATGTTGGATTCCAATGAACGAACGGCTTTAAGAAGAGACTCCTCAAACGTTCTTCCGATTGCCATTACTTCTCCGGTTGCTTTCATTTGAGTTCCAAGTCGGCGGTTGGCGGATTCGAACTTATCAAATGGGAACCTAGGGATTTTTGTTACAATATAATCAAGTGCCGGCTCAAAGCATGCATATGTTTTTCCTGTGACAGGGTTCATCATTTCATCCAGCGTCAAACCTACTGCGATTTTCGCTGCAAGCTTCGCAATTGGATAACCTGTTGCCTTAGAAGCAAGTGCAGATGAACGGCTTACCCTCGGGTTTACTTCAATAATGTAGTAGTTGAAACTGTGTGGATCAAGCGCAAGCTGTACGTTACACCCGCCTTCAATTTCCAGGGCACGGATGATTTTCAGGGAGACATTTCGTAACAACTGGTATTCCCTGTCACTTAGCGTCTGACTTGGCGCCACAACGATAGAGTCTCCGGTATGTACACCAACCGGGTCGATGTTCTCCATGTTGCAGACCACAATTGCATTGTCATTACTGTCACGCATCACTTCGTATTCAATTTCCTTGAATCCTGCGATGCTTTTTTCCAATAGACATTGTGTTACCGGACTATTTTTCAGACCACTAGTCACAATTTCAATCAATTCTTCTTCATCCGAACAAATTCCTCCGCCTGTACCGCCAAGCGTATAAGCAGGTCTTACGATCACCGGGTATCCTACTTCATTTATAAACTCATAAGCTTCTTCAAGATTTGTGATGATTTCACTTTGCGGTACCGGTTCTCCCAGCTCATTCATCAAGGTACGGAACAGGTCGCGGTCCTCTGCTTTTTGTATTGCAGAAAGTTTTGTACCAAGGATCTGAACGTTACACTCTTCCAAAACCCCTGCTTCCGCCAGCTCCACAGCAAGGTTCAAACCTGTTTGACCACCAAGAGTTGGAAGGATGGCATCAGGTCGTTCCTTGCGAATGATTCTACTCACAAATTCTACGGTTAATGGCTCCATGTATACCTTGTCCGCCATCTCTTGGTCTGTCATGATGGTTGCAGGATTGGAGTTTACTAATATAACGCGGTACCCTTCTTCTCGAAGTGCAATACACGCTTGCGTACCTGCATAATCAAATTCTGCTGCCTGGCCGATCACGATTGGACCGGACCCGATTACTAAGATGGATTGGATGTCTAGACGTTTTGGCATACAAGTTCCTCCTTTTTCGCTTCCTTGATGAGTTCCATGAATTGATCAAATAAGTAGTTTGCATCTTCTGGTCCTGGACTTGCTTCCGGGTGGTATTGGACCGTGAATACTGGATAATCTTTATGTTTGACACCTTCTACCGTACTGTCGTTTAATGCGATATGCGTTACTTCGAGTCTTGTATTCCCTAATGACTCTTCTGTCACGGTGTAGCCATGGTTTTGGGAAGTTAGTGCCACTTTTCCTGTTTTCAAATCTTTCACCGGGTGGTTGGATCCTCTATGACCGAATTTCATTTTCTCCGTGTCCGCTCCACATGCAAGGGCAAAAAGCTGGTGTCCAAGGCAGATGCCGAAGACTGGTATTTTTCCAAGCAGGCCTTGAATCATCGTGATGGCTTCAGGAACGTCTTTTGGATCTCCAGGTCCATTGGACAGCATCACACCGTCCGGGCTAAGCTGCATGATTTCTTCTGCAGTGATGTTGTATGGAACCACTACTACGTCACATCCACGTTTGTTCAACTCTCGTAAAATACCATGCTTCATGCCGAAGTCAACGAGTACTACTCTGTAGCCACGCCCAGGACTAGGATAGGCTGTCTTCGTGGACACTTGATGTACCTGGTTGGTGGCAAGCGTTGTCGTTTTTAATTGTTGAATCACTTCTTCGCGATCTACATCAAGTCCGCATAGAGCACCTTTTAGTGTTCCATGTTGACGAATGATTCTTGTCAGTTTCCTCGTATCAATACCTGCAATTCCTGGAATGTCTTTCGCTTTGAAAAACTCATCCAGTGTCCATTGATTACGGAAGTTGGAAGGATAATCACTCACTTCTTTTACAATAAATCCGTGGATGGCAGGGTGTATGGATTCAAAATCATCTCTGTTCACACCGTAATTCCCAACCAGCGGGTAAGTCAGAGTCACAAGCTGCCCGCAGTAAGACGGATCAGATAAAATTTCTTGATAACCTGTCATTCCTGTATTAAAAACCACTTCGCCAATAGAGTCCTTTAAGCTGCCAAACGCCTTTCCTACAAAGAAAGTGCCGTCTTCTAAAATTAGTTGTCGATTCATACTTGAACACTACCTTTCTGCCAAACTAGTTTTCCTTCTACTAATGTCATTACTGGCCATCCTTTGCATTCCCAACCTGTGAAAGGAGTGTTTTTTCCTTTAGAAAGGAAGCTCTCTGGATTCACAGTAGAGAAGCTATTTAAATCGATAATGGTAAGGTCTGCTGTAGCTCCTTGTTCTATTATTCCACTTTGCAGTTTGAACACTTCCGCCGGCTTAACAGTCAGCCAATCCAACAGTTGCTTTAGTGTGAATTCCTTAGTTTCCACAAAGTTTGTATAGAGTAACGGAAAGGCAGTTTCTAGTCCTACAATTCCGAATGGTGCCTTTTCCATGCCTTCTGCTTTTTCTTCAGCAGTATGTGGAGCATGATCTGTCGCAATGAAATCAATGGTTCCGTCTAGCAAGCCCTCTATTAGTGCTTCTTGGTCCGCTTTTCCTCTTAATGGCGGATTCATTTTGAAGTTCGGATCAAGTCCCGGAATATCTTCTTCACACAATAGCAGGTGATGCGGGCTGACTTCGGCGGTCACTTTAATTCCAGCTCGCTTTGCGTCCCTTACCACTCTGACCGATTCTTTTGTACTGATATGGCAGACATGATAGTGACATCCTGAAGCTTCCGCAAGCAAAATGTCGCGTGCGATATGAACAGATTCACATACAGATGGAATCCCATTTAACCCATGTTCCTTGGAAAACGTCCCTTCATGGACAGCTCCTTTGTTTATCAGTGTATTTTCTTCACAGTGAGCAACAATCGCCATATCTAGAGCAGCCGCTTGTTTCATTGCTTCAAGCATCTTTGAGGCATCCTGCACGCCAACCCCATCGTCGGTAAAAGCGAATGCCCCCGCTTCTTTTAACTCGGCAAAATTGGTAAGCTCCTGACCAAGCTGCCTTGTCGTGATGCAAGCATATGGAAGGACACGAACACTTGCTGTTTCTGCGATTCTATTGTTCAGCCAATCTAGCTGTTCTTTCGTATCAGGCGTCGGTCTTGTATTAGGCATTGCGCAGATGGTGGTGAAGCCTCCCTTAGCAGCAGCCAACGTTCCTGTTTCAATGGTTTCTTTCTTTTCCCCGCCAGGTTCCCTTAAGTGTACATGTACATCAATAAAACCTGCGGATATAAGATTTCCATCTAGATCGATTACTTCCTTTATCCCTATATCTTCAATGTTGGAGGCGATGCTTTTGATGTATTTACCCTCAATCAGGATATCCACCTTTTCCATTTCACCTTCAGAATTAAGCCATTTCCCATTCTTTAATAATGTTGTCATGCTCTTTTCCTCCTTCATTGTTTGTTAATGCTCTTTTCAGTACAGCCATTCTCATGTATAAGCCATTTTCCATCTGTTTGAAAATTCTTGAGCGCTCGCATTCCACAAGCTCTGAAGCAATTTCCACCCCGCGGTTGATTGGTGCCGGATGCATAATGATGCTATTCGGCTTCATTTCTTTTTCTCGTTGGATTGTCATACCGTACTGCTCATGGTAATCATCCAATCCTGCTTTACCGCTGTGATGCCTTTCATGCTGAATTCTTAAGAGCATCACCACATCACTTGTTTGTATTGCGTCATCCATTTTGATGTAAGCCTCTTTCGCGTGACTTTTATCTACCCACTCATCAGGTGCGACAAATCTTACAGTTGCACCCAGTCGCTCCAGCACTTCTGCGTTGGATCGAGCCACTCGGCTATGGCGGATATCGCCAATGATGGTTATTTTCAAATCCTCGAAGTGCTCAAACTCTTGGTAGATTGTCATCAGATCCAATAACGACTGGGTTGGATGATTGCCACAACCATCGCCTCCGTTGATGATCGCTGCATCGATAGTATGTAACTGATTGAAATATTCCTCTTCAGGATGGCGAACGACAAGTGCACTTACGCCAAGGGACTCTAATGTTTTCGCTGTATCGTACAAGCTTTCACCTTTGTTGACGCTTGATGTGCTCACTTCAAATGGCAGTACTTGAAGACCTAGCCTTCTTTCTGCCACTTCAAAGCTGCATTTCGTTCTGGTACTTGATTCGTAGAAGAGGTTGGCGACGAATGTCTGTTTTTCTGGTGTCCATTGTTTTCCTTGTTGAAATTCTATTGCTTCTACAATCAGTGCCATAATCTCTTCGTTTGCCAAATCACTCATCGTTCGTAAGTGTCTCATTTCCATCCCTCCCATTTCATAAAAAAACACCCTATCCATGTTGCCGGAAGGGTGTTTTGCTCATACTTAGGTAAACAAGTGGGTAGTACTAGTACTGCCGAATCTTCCTTGTTTACTAAGTGTTCGCCTTGCACCCTTCTCAGCCTCTCTGGACTTCTATTAAAAGGTTAAGCTACTGTATTTTGTTTTTCTTCGTATTTTCTTTGCTCTGTTTTTTCTTGTTCATCTTGTGGCAAGACAAGGTTTAACACCACTCCGATAATAGCTGCCATTGCCATTGCAGGAATTTGGAAGTTATCAATCTTGATGAATGCCCCGCCGATTCCGATGACTGTAATGACAGCCGCAATGATCAAGTTTCTTTTTATATTAAAGTCTACTTTATTATCAATTAACATTCTTAATCCGCTTGATGCGATAATTCCGAAGAGTAGAATGCTTACTCCCCCCATGACTGCGCTTGGTACTGTGCTGATCAATGCTGCGATTTTACCGATGAATCCGAATGTGATGGCAATCACTGCCGCTCCTCCGATTACAAACACACTGAACACTCTTGTTATCGCAAGAACACCGATGTTTTCCCCGTATGTTGTATTAGGAGGTCCTCCTAGTACTGATGCAAGCATCGTTGCTACTCCGTCTCCAAGAATGGAGCGGTGAAGGCCCGGCTTTTGGATGAAAGGTCTGCCTACCACTTTACTTAATACCATTTGATGACCGATATGCTCTGATAAGGTTACAATGGCAACCGGCACCATGATGAAGAAGATCGATGCATTGAAGCTTGGTGTGTAGCTGACAAATGGGATAATAAAGTCTGGTACTTGAATCCAGCTTGCTTCTTTAACAGGTGTTAAGTCAACCAAGCCTGTAAAATAGGCTATCAAGTATCCGGAAACTATTCCGATCAGGATAGGGACCAGGCTGAAGACTCCTTTTAAGAATATGATTGCTCCGATGGTGATGGCTAAAGTGGCCATCGCCACCAGCAAGTGCTTCACGCTGTAGATTAACTCAGATTCCGGCGCTCCCGGGTTTTCATACATGGCCATATCTACCGCCACTCCAGCTAAACCTAAACCGATAACGATGATAATCGGTCCTACTACAACAGGTGGCAAAAGTTTCATAATCCATTGATGTCCAAGTTGTTTGATTAACAATGCAACAATTCCGTATGCTAATCCTGCCATGAAACTTCCGATCATGGCAGCACCAGGCCCGCCAATTTCAGTTGCTAAAACGATTGGTACGATGAAGGCAAAGGATGAACCAAGGTATGCCGGTATTTGCCCTTTGGTAATGAGCAGGTATGCGAGTGTCCCGAGTCCGCTTGATACTAATGCTACTGCTGGACTTAAGCCCACTAAAAGCGGAACGAGGATGGTTGCGCCAAACATGGCGAATAAATGCTGCAGGCTTAAAATCAACCACTTGGGTTTACTTGGTACTTCGTGTATGTCTAAAACTGGTTTCTCTCTCATAAGGTTAACCTCCCGTATTTTCCCATAAAAAAACTCTTTGTGCAGCGTGATGGCACAAAGAGGTAGAGAGGTTCCAGGAAATCCGCCAGCAGCGGATTCTAAAACCAATTCACCCCTTTGCCAGCCTCACGGGACTGCAATTAAAAGGGTCTATTTATTTATCATGAATGCTTACTTGATCGTTATTATCAATTTCAGATAGTTCCACTACTATCTTTTCATTACTTGCTGTGGGAATATTTTTCCCAACAAAATCCGCTCTAATTGGTAATTCTCTATGACCTCTGTCTACTAGGACTGCAAGCTGGATTTGTGAAGGTCTTCCAAAATCCATCAGAGCGTCCATTCCCGCCCGGACCGTTCTTCCTGTAAACAGGACATCATCTACCAAGATGACTTTTTTATTATTAATGTCCACCGGAATATCAGATCCCTTTACAAGTGGTTCATTATCAGAAGTTTTAGTTGTCAGATCATCTCTATAAAGGGTGATATCCAACTCGCCTACTGCGATATCTTTTTCCTCTATCTGATTGATGCGCTCGGCCAACCTTTTAGCCAAGTGAATTCCTCTTGTTTTAATTCCCACAAGAACGGAGTCTTCCACACCTTTATTGCGTTCGATAATTTCATGAGCAATGCGTGTTAACGCTCTTCTTATTGCCTGCTCGTCTAAAATCAAAGCTTTTTCCGACATTTATTTTCACCCTTTCTTGCCTTTACTTGTAACGAGAAACAAAAAACCTCTCACCGTATGATGAGAGGTTTTTGTACACGAAAATAGAGGGATGGCTATAGATATAGCTGCTCCATTCGCATATGCCGTTACCTTCTCAGCCTCACGGGACTGTCGTTTAAAGGTCTTATTCAACTAGAATGATTATCTCAAAATAATATTAATCTGTCAATGGTTTTTTAAATGTTTTAAAACGCGCTCGAATTCTGGCGGATTAGGCGCCTCGAATTCCATGTACTCTTCCGTACGGGGATGAATAAATCCAAGGATACCTGCATGTAAAGCTTGTCCCTCTATATCGAGTGATTTCTTCGGACCGTATTTCGGGTCACCTGCTAAAGGATAACCAATATATTTCATGTGCACGCGGATTTGATGCGTTCGTCCTGTTTCAAGCTGGCACTCAATGTGCGAAAAGTCTTTGAACCGTTCGATTACGCGGAAGTGAGTCACAGCGTTCCTGCTGTTTTCATTTGTTACTGTCATGGCTTGGCGATTCTTTTTTATCACGTCCAATTGGCGCATCTACCGTGCCTACATCATGCGCAATAACACCGTGAACGATTGCCTGGTACTTTCTTGTAACTGTCTTGGCAACTAGTTGATTAACAAGCTTTTCATGAGCAAAATCATTTTTTGCCACCATTAATAACCCTGAAGTGTCCTTGTCAATACGGTGAACAATTCCCGGTCTTAATACACCATTGATACCTGAAAGATCGTTACAATGTGCCATAAGGCCATTCACAAGTGTTCCTGTTACATGGCCAACAGCAGGGTGAACAACCATCCCGCGAGGTTTATTAACCACAATAACGTCCGCATCTTCGTAGTAAATATCAAGATCCATTTCTTCCGGCACGACATCCAATGCCTCCGGTTCCGGAATGGTGACCGTTATATTATCACCAACACTACATTTATAATTTGGCTTTGTTTTCTCTCCGTTAACAAGGATTTGCCCCTCTTTGATCCATTGTTGGACCTGTGAACGGGACCACTCTTCATTTTGAGTGGAAAGTACCTTGTCGATACGGTCATTTTTTTGTGATTCATCAATCTGAATCGTCATTGTTTCTGTCATTTTTTTGATAACTCCTTCTCTTTCTTGCCCTCAAGTATCGTTAGGATTAATATAATCCCAACGCCTATTACTAATGCAGAATCGGCTACATTAAAAATAGGGAAATCGTAGGTGAAGATGAATGTGTTGATAAAATCAATTACTTCTTGGTGCAATAAACGATCGATAAAGTTCCCTATCGCGCCACCAAGCATCAGGCTTAATGCAAGTTTCATCCATGGCTGATCTTTTGGAAGCTTTTGCAGGTATACGATAAGTCCAATAACAACACCAACTGTAATAATGTAAAAAAAGTACATCTGGCCTTCAAGTATCCCCCATGCAGCACCTCTGTTGCGGTGGGAAGACAAGTACAAAAAGTTATGTATGATCGGAATGTTTTCTCCAATTTCCATATATCTTACTACCAACCATTTTGTTAGTTGATCGACAATGATAATTCCAAGTGCAATAAGATAATACATCTTAACACGTACCCCCAGGTTTTTATATGTACTTTAGAATTATAGCAAATAGAGGGTGGTAAATAAAGCTGATAGTAAACATTATCCTTACATCGGGAGCGTATGACTACCTGTGACTTTGAATATTGGGAAACATTGTCCTCATTCTGGGCGTATGACTACCTTACCCACTGAAAAGTGTAAAACATTGTCCTCGTTCAAAGCGTATGACTACCTTCCCCATGTAAAAGTGCCAAACATTGTCCTCGTTCAAAGCGTATGACTACCTTCCCCACTGAAAAGTGTAAAACATTGTCCTCGTTCATCCTGTATGACTACCTAGTGCTAATGCAAAACTTAATTAAAATATAATAATAAAACCTGCGCCAACATTTGTCAGCGCAGGTCTTTTTAAAAGTATTAAGCACTATAATTTTCTTTCACTACAGTTGCACAGCGAACACAAAGTGTTGGATGATCTTTATCTTCTCCAACTGTCGGTGTGACAACCCAGCAGCGGTCACATGTTTCACCTTCAGCAGGCGTAACCGAAATGGCTACTCCTTCAAACACATGAGCACTCTCTGGAGCTTCTTCTTTCACGCCAGCAACTTCCAAACCGGAAACGATGAACAATTGCTGAACATTTTCTTCGATGGAATCAAGCAATGCCTTAGTTTCCGCATTCGGATATAAAGTGATTTTTGCAGCAAGGGATTTTCCGATAACTTTTTCGTTACGGGCAACCTCTAACGCTTTTAACACATCGTCACGTAATGCCATGAATTTATCCCATTTTTCTTCAATCGCATCTGCACCGTCAACAGGCAATACATCCGGCATATCAACCAGTTGGACACTCTCTTCTTTTACAAAATCGATGTGTGACCATACTTCGTCAGCTGTATGAGGAAGAATTGGTGTTACAAGTTTTGTCAACGCAAGCAATGTCTCATAAAGAACGGTCTGGATTGCTCGGCGGTCATGCTGATCTTTTCCTTCGATGTAAAGAATATCTTTCGCAAAGTCAAGATAGAAGGAACTTAATTCAATCGTGCAGAAGTTGTGAACAGCATGATAGATGCCAGCAAACTCGTAATCTTCATAGGACTTTTTCACTTTGGTGATTAAGTTGTTAAGTTTGACCATCATGTAACGGTCCACTTCGCGAAGATCCTTCACATCCACCGCATTTACAGTAGAATCAAAGTCAGCAAGGTTACCAAGCAGGAAGCGGAAAGTGTTACGGATTTTACGATACACTTCGGCTACTTGCTTTAAGATATTATCAGACACTCTCACGTCAGATTGATAATCAACAGAAGCTACCCATAAGCGAAGAATATCTGCACCAAGTTGGTTCATTACCTTGGATGGAAGAACTACGTTACCTAGTGATTTACTCATTTTGCGCCCTTCGCCATCAAGTGCGAAACCGTGACTCAAGATTCCTTTATAAGGAGCCTTTCCTGTTACTGCTACACTTGTCGTCAAAGAAGAGTTGAACCATCCTCGATATTGGTCAGAACCTTCAAGGTAAAGGTCAGCAGGACGTTGCAGGTCATCTCTTTCTTCAAGAACGGATTGATGGGACGAACCGGAATCAAACCATACGTCCATGATGTCCATCTCTTTAAAGAAAGTACCATTTGGGCTTCCTTCATGTGTGAAACCTTCTGGAAGCAAGTCTTTCGCTTCTTTTTCAAACCAGATATTAGATCCATGCTCTCTGAACAGAGCAGATACATGATCGATCGTTTCGTCTGTGATAATTTCCTGGCCGTTTTCTGCATAGAACACAGGAATCGGAACACCCCATGCACGTTGACGAGAGATACACCAGTCTCCACGGTCACGAACCATGTTGTAAAGGCGAGTTTCTCCCCATGCTGGTACCCACTTTGTTTCTGCTACTGCTTCAAGCAATTGGTCCCTGATTTTATCGATGGAAGCAAACCATTGTGCTGTTGCACGGAAAATAGTCGGCTTTTTTGTACGCCAGTCATGTGGATAGGAGTGCGTGATAAAGTTTAATTTTAACAGCGCGCCTGCTTCTTGAAGTTTTTCTGTGATTGGCTTGTTAGCTTCATCATAGAAAAGTCCTTCAAAGCCTGGTGCTTCTTCTGTCATATTTCCTTTTGCATCAACCGGACATAATACATCAAGGCCATATTTCTTTCCGATGATAAAGTCATCTTCCCCGTGACCTGGTGCAGTGTGAACACAGCCCGTTCCTGCGTCAGTCGTTACATGTTCACCAAGCATTACTAACGAAGTACGGTCATATAAAGGGTGTTTAGCAACTACATGCTCAAGTTCTGCCCCTTTAAGTGTTTTCACAACTTTCGCATCTTCCCACTCAAGTGTGCTAGATACCGTTTCAAACAGTTCTGCAGCGATGATGAACTTGCTGCCATTTACTTCGACTACACTGTAATCTAGATCTGCATGCACCGCAATTCCAAGGTTAGCAGGAATGGTCCATGGAGTGGTCGTCCAGATGATGAAGCTCTCAGAACCATCTAGTACACCTTTTCCGTCTTCTACCTTAAAGGCTACATAAATGGAAGGAGAACGCTTATCTTGATACTCGATTTCCGCTTCTGCAAGTGCAGATTCACTGGAAGGAGACCAATAAACCGGCTTTAAGCCTTTATAGATTAATCCGTTCTTCGCCATTTCTCCGAACACTTTAATCTGTTGTGCTTCATATTCAGGTTTTAGTGTGATATATGGATTAAACCAGTCACCACGTACACCTAGGCGCATAAATTGCTCACGTTGGCGATCTACTTGGTCATATGCATACTCTTCACATAATTTACGGAAGTCTGCTACGGACATTTCTTTGCGTTTTACTTTTTTGTTTTTTGTAAGAGCTGTTTCAATTGGCAGACCGTGTGTATCCCAACCTGGAACATATGGCGCATGGTAGCCGCTCATGGATTTGTAGCGGACGATGAAGTCTTTTAGGACTTTGTTGAGTGCGTGACCCATATGGATGTCTCCGTTTGCATATGGAGGTCCGTCGTGCAAGACATACATTGGGCGATCTTTTGTGCGGTCTTGCACTTTTTTGTAGATGTCCATTTCGTCCCATTTTTGTTGTAGTTGCGGTTCGCGGTTTGGTAGGTTTCCGCGCATTGGGAATTCGGTTTTAGGCATTAGTAACGTATCTTTGTATTCCATGGTCTTTCCTCCAACTTTCACATTTTTGTTTTTTCATAAAATAAAGGTACTCATATACACCGCTGTTGATTTCCGCACTGGGCTTCGCTTTCCTAGGGGCTGACGAGAGCCTCCTCGGCAAGCCTGCGGGGTCTCCACCTAGCGCTATCTCCCTCAGGAGTCTTCGCCCTGTGCTCCAATCAACAGCTAAAAAATCTTCAAAAATAAAAAAATCCCCTCATCCCATGAAAGGGACGAGAGGATCTCCCGTGGTACCACCCTAAATTGACTTAGCTGCTTGAAGGCAGGTTTAGTCCGCTTTAGCATTCGTAACGTGAATGTGACGACAAGACTTAGAGGCATTATGCGTTCAGTCCCATGCTCTAGGGTGATTTTCACTTCTCTTCTTATACCGGGCTTTCACCGTCCCCGGTTCGCTATCATAAGTGGTAAGAGAAACTACTGTCCCTATCAACGCTTTAATATTTTTATAAAAAATAAGTGCATTTATTTATTGTATGAAAAAACTTTGATTTGTTTCGTTATTATACTGAATATAACCTTATATCGTCAAGGTTATACTCCACTTTCTTCTAATTCTTTATCTTTTTCTTCATATTCCATTAAATGTTCCCAGTCATCATTGTCGATTAGTTCCAACTGCGCTTCAACAAGCATCTTGAAACGGTTGCGGAAGATCTTTGATTGCTTCTTCAATTCGTCTATTTCCACTTGAAGCTTTCTGGACTTTAATAAAGATTCATTAATAATACGGTCAGCATTTTTTTCCGCTTCCTTGATAATCAGTTTTGCTTCTTTCTGGGCATTTCTTCTGACATCCTCTGCGGATTCTTGTGCCACTAGAATGGACTTATTTAACGTTTCTTCAATCGTGTTAAAGTGAGACAATCGGTCATTCAACTCTTTGGCCTTTTCCTCATGCTCTTTCTTTTCACGCAGAATCATTTCATAGTCCTTGATTACCTGGTCAAGAAATTCATTTACTTCATCTTCATCGTAACCGCGAAAAGCCTTGTTAAACTCTTTATTGTGAATATCAAGTGGTGTTAAGGGCATTGATGCCACCTCCATTAAAATCTCTACTGTTACTTAACATTATTCGACATACTCTCTTGTTTTCCTGCCGAACAAAAAATTATTTTTGTTTTCCTACAATAATTCTCCATTTGTCTTTCTTGGTTTTTCCATCTACAGTCAAAAGTTTACTTCTTCCAAATCCCCTTACGGAAAGGATGTCCCCTTCCTGGCATTCAAAGGCTGTCTGTTCAACAAGCTTCCAGTTAATCTTCACCTTCTTGGCACCAATCAATAACTGCGCTTTTTGTCTGGAAAGATTGTAGATGGAAGCAATCATAACATCTAACCGCAGGGATGCAGCAGTCGTAGAAGCTTCCTCCCAGCTTGTTTCAGTTGACTCTAAATTCTCAAGAGGCAACTCATTCAAGGAAACCTTCACTTTCCCCACTTCTTGTAATTGCATCTCAACAAAAGCACTCACTTCTGCGCTTAGTACTATTTGAATACTACTATCGTGAAAATAAATATCACCAAACTTGCTTCTTTTTAGACCAATACCCATCAAGGACCCAAGCACTTGGCGGTGTTCAATTTTCACAAACTTTTCGGGATAGGAAAGATCATAAGCCTTTAACCCGAAATCTTCTGCAGTGGGTTCGAGGTAAGGAGGATACAAGAGGGCTCGCTTTCTTTCGGCCCCATTCGCTCCCCCATGGAAAGCAAGCTTTACATCCTCATTATTGCCAACAACACTCTTTACAATTTCTTGCTCCCGAGGGTCAAGGAAATCTGTAAGTTTGGAAGCATACTGTTCTATAACGGTATCCTTCCATTCTAATACTTGATCAATAAATTCATGCTCTTCTTGACGAAAATGTTGATAAATACTCATCATATCACTCTACTCTTACAAAAAGTTAAGAAGGGAAACCCGTTAAAGTCGAGATTCCCTGCTTTAGTATTAATATAAGCCCAGCATTCTAAATAATGCTGCAAGCCCTAAGACAGCATATCGTAATACGAAAATAGCCACAATAGGAGAAATATCAATCATTCCTAGCGGCGGAATGATACGGCGGAACATGTCAAGATAAGGCTCACATATCCTTCCTAGGATCCTCCCAAATGATGATTCCCTTGCTCCTGGGAACCAAGACATAAAAATATAGATGATTAAAGCTATCGTGTAAATAAAAACTAAATCGTTCAATAACCTAAAAAAAACATCCATGTTAGTCTACCACCTCTTGTCTGTATATTCTTCCTGTTCTTGTTGCATAATTTCTGAAATAGACCCAGATACATCCACATTGTCTGGAGTGCATAGGAAGATATTTTGTCCAATGCGCTGGATATCTCCACCTATGGCGTATACGGTGCCACTTAGGAAATCTACAATTCTTTTTGCTTGATCCATATCAATTCGCTGCAAGTTGACGATGATGGCGCGGCGGTTCTTTAAATGGTCGGCAACGTCTTGTGCTTCCGAATAGGATCTAGGTTCATAAAGTACCACTTTAGATGTCTTCTGTACACTTTGCAGACTGACAACGTTCTGTCTAGAAGCAGGTTGTTGTGTGGTGCCGGATCTTGTTCTTCTTGGCTCCTCTACCACTTCTTCTTCCTCGTATACTTCCGATTCTTTGTACTCATATTCTTCATCATCTAAGGCAAAAAAACTTTTAAATTTTGATTTTATTGTCATACCTCACACCTCCAAATTATTGTTCGTTTCCTACAAGTGCACTTCCGATTCGGATAAATGTTGCACCTTCTTCAATGGCAATCTTGTAGTCATTGGACATCCCCATGGACAGTTCTGTACATGGCGCAAACGGAAGGTTCATCGATTGAATTTCTTGTTGCAGAGACTTTAATCCGCGGAAGCAGTTTCGTAACAGTTCTTCTTCCTCTGTAAAAGGGGCCATGGTCATTAAACCGACGATTTGAATGTTATGAAGGTCTGAGATCGTTTTTACAAATCCCGGGACTTCTTCTGGCGCTAGCCCATGTTTAGAATCTTCCCCTGATACATTTACTTGTATAAAGCATTTAACGGCTTTTTCTGCCCTCTTATGTATTTCTTCTGCTAGGGACTTGCGGTCCAAGGAGTGAATATAATCAACTTTACCGATGATATTTTTCACTTTTTTAGATTGTAAAGTACCAATGTAATGCCACGTTGCCTCATTGGAAATTGCATCCCATTTCTTTAAAAAGCCATCATCCCGATTTTCACCAAGATGTTTTACACCAGTGTTTATGGCCTCTTGGGCACGCTCTGTTGATACATATTTTGTTACGGCAATAATCTTAACCTCTTCTACTGAACGATTGACATTGTGACAGGCATTTCTGATATTTTGTTGAATTTCGGAAAGATTTGATTCGACTGATGGTTGGTTCATGCAAAATCCACTCCTTTCAAACCGATAAAACTCATCATTCTTCCTGTTTTCCCTTTATCCCGACGATGGGAAAAGAATAAGGATTCATCAGAGCTTGTACAAAAAGAGCTGCACAGGATGTTTTTCTCATTCACACCAGCTTGTAAAAGAAGTTCGTAGTTGACTTTTTTAAGATCAAGAGCATACTGCCCGCTTGAAACTTCTTTCATGTATTTTTCCTTTTCTACAGCAGGAAGTGCATCCACTATTCTATTAATAACATAATCATCTACAATATATGCTTGTGCCGATATGGCTGGTCCAATGGCTACTTGAATGGTATCCATGTTAACGCCATCTTCCACCCATCGGTTGATCATGTGACCGCCAATATTTTTCACGGTACCCTTCCAGCCGGCATGAGCAATCCCAACAAGCGAATGCTCCTTAGAATAAAAGTACAATGGCACACAATCAGCAAAACATAGTGTTAATAAAATGTCTTCACAATCTGTATAAATGCCGTCCGTTCCTGCCAAAGTAGTGTTGTAAGAGCAAACACCTTTTCCCTTATCATTGCTGTCTACTTTAATGATTTTATCTTCATGTGTTTGGTCGCATCCTACCCAATTCTGTGTAGGCATATTCAACACACTTGCCAAAATTTCTTTATTTTGACAAACAGCTTCAACTGAATCATTAACATGCAACCCCATGTTCAAAGCACTGAATTGTCCTTCACTGACTCCTCCATTTTTCGTCGTAAATCCGACAATAAGGTTGGAATTTTCCTTTTTCCAAGCAGGGAGGGACAGTGCTTGTTCTTTTTCCAGAACAAATGGCTCCGTCATTTATGACACCTTCTTTATTCTTACACTCATATTCTTTCATATTGTACCACATTTTTCTACTAACTTTGAATTATATTGTCCCTTTCGACAGTAATTTTCGCGTATCATTCCTCATATGTTGTCTCTACCTTTGTTTGATAACGCACAAGAATGACGTCTGCACCAATTTTGACAATATTACGCCAAGGGATTACGACTTCCTCATCCTTTCCGAAAAAACCAAGCATTTTTCCACCACCGGTAATGATAATCGCTTCAATTTTCCCATTCGTTAGATTTATATCTATATCACCAATATTACCTAGTTTTTTCCCATCAGAAACACTAACAACATCTTTCGTTTGAAAATCAGATATTTTCACCATTTTCATTCCTCCATTTTGTCTATCATACTTAACTATATGATATGTGTACCAGTCTTCATGAAGGGAAAAGAAAAAAGTTTTAATTGATATTACATACTTGTCCAAAAAAAGAACCAGTGATCCGTTTATAATTGGACACTGGCACTTTTATTTTTATATTTTACTGCATTAGCTTTGAATATTTTTATTCATCTGCTTGATTGCCGCCTTTTCCAGGCGAGATACTTGAGCTTGCGAAATTCCGATTTCATCAGCAACTTCCATCTGTGTTTTTCCTTGAAAGAAACGTTTTCTCAAAATAAGCTTTTCCCTGTCATTCAGGCGTCTCATTCCTTCTTTAAGCGCAATCTCCTCTATCCATTGGATATCCTTGTTCTTTTCATCACTAATCTGATCTAAAACATAGATAGGATCTCCTCCATCATTGTAAATTGGCTCAAACAATGATACAGGATCTTGGATAGCATCTAGGGCGAAAACAATCTCTTCGTGAGGCACTTCCAATACCTTTGCAATCTCTTCAGCTGTTGGCTCTCTGGATGTTTCACTCATCAATCTTTCTCTCACTTGCAGTGCTTTATAGGCGATATCACGTAACGACCTTGATACTCTAATTGGGTTATTGTCACGAAGATAACGTCTGATTTCCCCGATGATCATCGGTACTGCATATGTAGAAAATTTAACATTCTGACCTAAATCAAAGTTATCAATGGATTTCATTAATCCAATACATCCTACCTGAAATAAGTCATCGACAAATTCTCCACGGTTGTTAAACCGTTGAATAACACTTAATACAAGCCTTAAATTACCATTCACAAGCTTTTCACGAGCAGAAAGCTCACCACCTTGCATTTCGCGAAACAACTTCCTCATTTCTTCATTTTTCAAAACGGGAAGTTTAGAGGTGTCTACTCCACAAATCTCTACCTTATTACGTGTCATTCTTTCCCCTCCTAACAGGAGTTGCTGTTCAGAGTTAAGTATCTCCTCAGGAGGGAAAAATATGCATATGCAGTAATCTATCTATTCTGACAAATAATGTCATTCCTTATCACTGCTGGCATTATTCATTAAAAAAATTTTTTCACACCATTTTATTGAATTCTTTTCGAAGTCTTTTAATAATACGTTTTTCTAAACGGGATATATATGATTGCGAAATTCCTAGCATATCTGCCACATCTTTTTGCGTTTTTTCTTCGCCGCCAATAAGTCCAAAGCGTAGTTCCATAATTTGTTTTTCCCTATCATTTAATTGTTCTAAAGCTTTCAATAAAAGTTTTCGATCAACATTTGCTTCCAGATCTTTTGTGATGATATCTTCCTCAGTTCCTAACACATCAGATAGCAACAATTCATTGCCATCCCAGTCGATATTCAAAGGTTCATCAAATGATACTTCTGAACGAACCTTATTGTTCCTGCGCAGATACATTAAAATTTCATTCTCGATGCAGCGGGAAGCATAAGTTGCAAGTTTGATTTTTTTCTCAGGATTGAATGTATTTACCGCTTTAATAAGCCCAATTGTTCCAATACTGATCAAATCTTCAATATTTATGCCCGTGTTTTCGAACTTTCTTGCGATGTACACAACAAGTCTCAAGTTTCGTTCTATTAAGATGGATCTTGCAGCTTGATCCCCATTAGGCAGTTTGATGAGCAGGTGTGCCTCTTCTTCTTTTGATAATGGAGGAGGTAGTGCTTCACTTCCTCCTATATAATAAATTTCATCTGTCTTCAATCCGAGCTTGATTAATAATTTATACCATAAATAAGTAACCTTAATCTTTAGTTTCCCCAAAGTAATTCCTCCCTTTTTCTAATTCATGTCTGAGTTTCTGGCATAGCTTCATGAAACCTGCTCAACTACTTCCCCCTGTAGCATTTTCGGATGGAGGATACATACATAATCCCCTTCGGAAGAGAGTTTTGTTTTTGTCAGCCCCAGCAGAAATTTACTTGTTTCATACTGTTTGCCATCATGGTGAATGACAGCTTTATCCGGCTTAATTGCAAGCATCAAGCTGGTGCTTTTTCCAACTGCACGATATGGAATGATTCTTATTCTCTCCACCCACTTCGTCTCTTCTGAGAATGTCGGCCAACCTTGTGTTTGTTCAATGGAGTCCATGGCTTGTATTATTTCTTGAGGGATAAATGCATGAAGAGAGTCCACCTCTACAATCATGACCGGGGTTTTGGTAATAGGATCTAACAGCTGGTTTCCACTGTCCAAAAGACCTGGTAACGAAATCACTTCCTTTTCAACGGTAATAGAGATAGTGGCCAATTGATCATATTTAAATCTTCTTGTTTCTACTGCATGGAATTGCTTCTTTGATAAGTATAAAAGGGCCGGAAAACCGATGAGGACGAACATCCATGAAATAGGATCACCAAGTCCAGTGGTCAAGCTTTGAACTGTTTCATTGGCGAAACGTTGATCCACTTGCAAGGCGTAATGAACTGCCAGCATACCACCGCCTACAGAAAAGGTAGTAACATAGAATACAATTAGATTTTCTATAAATACCCTGAGCCTATGGAACCCGAATGCAGCGAGTATAATCGTGAGGGAGAAAAGCATTTTGACGAATGGATTTGCAACAATTGACTGTAGTGGGGTAAACATGAGTACTACAATTAAAGAACCCAAAAATGCCCCCAGCATTAGTCTCCAAGACACCATTTTTCGTTTCAGGATGATACCAGTAATCTTTAAAAGCAGGAAATCAAACCCAAAATTCAATAGCCAGATCGCATCTAAATATACGGTCAAGTTTAGTCCCTCATTTATACCTTTTTATGTTTGAAACTAGTATAAATCACTACTATTAGAAAGTCTGTCAGTTCCTGCCGATGGTAGAATACAATTTTTGAAGGTTTTTTTGCTTATTTGTCGGAGGGGATACTTAGAGGTAAGAAGGATGATGAAAAGTATTGTTGCTTGCTTTAACATCGCTGTTCCTTTCCGCAAATGGCTTCGCTTTCCGCTGGACGGTGCTTGAGCCTCCTCACAACGCTTCAGGGGTCTCAATCTACCGTTACTCCCCCGCTGGAGTCTACGCCATTTGCTCCAATCCACAGCTAAAATTAAGTAGATGTTAAGTTAATGCTTATCCAATGTTAACTAAGTAAGACGCTTTTTCATAAACCCTTAAATGAATGAAGTCCCCTAGTTGATTGGAGTGGAAGGCGCGAAGACGCCCGCGGGAGGAAGGGACAGGTGAGACCCCGGAAGGCGAAGCCTGAGGAGGCTCACGGACCGCCCGCAGGCAAGCGAAGCGCCTGGAACGGAAATCAACAGTTTTATATACTTTTATAATTTATTGTAAAAAAAGCACCAAACCATTTTCACTTGCAATGGTTTGGTGCTTTTTGTTTAGCCGGAGCTAATTAGATTAGCGGCGGCGATTTCTGTTGCGCAAGAATGTTGGAATATCCAACGTTTCTTCTTGTTGCTGTGGTTGTTGCTGGCGACGTGGCTCTTGTTGTTCCTGTTGTTGATGAACAGGCTCTTCACGTCTAACTTCGCGTTGCGGTTGTTGTGGTTTTTGTGCCGGAGCTTTTTGAGCGCCGAAGACTGGACGGGCACCTTGTTTTGTATGGTTAATTTCTGCTTCGCTGAACCCTGTAGCGATAACCGTTACAACGATTTCGTCTTTAAGGTTTTCATTGATTACAGAACCAAAAATCATGTTCACTTCTTGATCAGAAGCAGATGCCACGATGTCTGCAGCTTCCTGTACTTCATACAGGCTTAGGTTAGTTCCACCTGTAATGTTCATTAATACACCTTGAGCTCCGTCGATAGAAGTTTCAAGTAGAGGAGAAGATACAGCTTTTTTCGCTGCTTCTGCTGCACGGTTTTCACCTGTAGCAACACCAATCCCCATCAATGCAGAACCTTTGTTGGACATGATTGTTTTCACGTCAGCAAAGTCAAGGTTGATTAAACCTGGAGTAGCAATCAGGTCAGAGATACCTTGTACACCTTGACGAAGTACGTTATCTGCTTCACGGAACGCTTCTAACATTGGAGTGTTTTTATCAACAATCTCAAGAAGACGATCATTTGGGATAACGATTAACGTATCTACTCCTTCTTTCATGGAAGCAATACCGCCAGCTGCTTGAGTAGCACGCTTACGACCTTCAAAAGTAAATGGTCTTGTTACAACACCGACAGTCAATGCACCGAGATCACGTGCAATTTGTGCGATTACAGGAGCTGCACCAGTACCGGTACCTCCGCCCATACCAGCTGTGACAAATACCATGTCTGCACCTTTAAGGACTTCTTCTAACTGCTCTTTACTCTCTTCGGCAGCTTTTTTTCCTACTTCAGGATTTGCACCTGCTCCAAGTCCACGAGTAAGTTTGCCTCCGATTTGCATTTTCACTTCTGCTTTTGATAGGTTAAGAGCTTGAGCATCCGTGTTAACAGCGATGAACTCTACTCCTTGAACACCATGCTCTATCATACGGTTTACAGCGTTGTTTCCGCCTCCACCAACTCCGATTACTTTTATGGTAGCTAATTGATCGATACTGTTATCAAAATCTAACATGACTGTTCCTCCTATTTCTCGAAAGTACTTGCAAGCTAAAGCTAGTAACTGTTGAACACCGCTGTTGATTTGCGCACTGGGCTTCGCTTTCCGCGGGGCGGTGCTTGAGCCTCCTCGCTGAGCTGTGGGGTCTCAAGTCTACCGCTACCTCCAGCCGGAGTCTTCGCCCGGTGCTACAATCAACAGCTATGTTATCCTTAACTACATTTCTTTGACCTTAAACCTTATTCAAAGAATAGTCCGAAGAATTTTTTTACTTTGTTGCCTACTTTTTCTTCTTCGTTTACTGGTTGCTTTGCTTGCTTTACTTTTTGTTGAGTTTGTTTTCCACTACGTTTTTCCGGGTATTCGCTTGGTGCTGATGTAGTTTCAATTTTTCTGCCTTGCAGTTTTGCATTTTTGTATGCAAATTGGATAAGACCTACTCCTGTAGTATATTGAGGCTCTCTTACGCCTATATAATCGGGAACAGCTTTTCTTACATTATTGTTAAGTATCAACTGTGCCAATTCCAGGACACCTGGCATGGCTACTACACCGCCAGTTAATACATAGCCTCCAGGAATCTCCCGGACACCTAATCTTTTAATCTCGTTTTGTACAAGCTCAAAGATCTCTTCCATTCTTGCTTCTATAATATCAGAGATTTCAAGTTGACTGAATTGTTGATGCTGATCACTTCCGATAATCGGTACACTGAATACTTCTTCATCGGATGCATGGTCATAAAAGGCATGTCCATGTTTTTGTTTGATTTTTTCTGCGTCTTCTGTGGAAGTACGTAAACCTATGGAAATGTCTTTAGTGATGTACTCTCCGCCAACAGGTAAGACACTTGTTGCCTTTAGGAATCCATCTTCAAATACGGCAATGGTAGTTGAACCCCCACCAATGTCCACAAGCGCCACCCCTAGATTGCGTTCGTCCTTAGACAGGGCAATCGAACCAGAAGCAAGTGGCTGCAAGCAGATATCCGTTATTTCCAATCCAGCTTTCTCTACACAACGCAGTAAGTTATGTAAGACTGTTTTTGACCCAGTGATAAGGGTACCTTCCATCTCTAGGCGAACACCAAGCATTCCACGTGGATCATTAATTTCATCCAATCCATCAACGATGAATTGTTTTGGAATACAATCAATGATTTCTCTCTCTGGAGGGATGGAAAAGACTTGCGCGGCATCTATTACCCTAGCGATGTCTTCGTCCCCTATTTCCCTGTTTTCACTTGAAACTGCTACCACTCCATGGCAATCTTGAAGCTGTACATGGTTTCCGGTGACACCAACGACCACTCTGTTTATTGGCATCCCTACCATTCTCTCAGCCTGTTCAACCGCCTTATTGATGGAATGAACAGTTTCATCTATGTCTACTATAGATCCTTTTCTTAAACCTGTTGATTTTACATTACCGACTCCAATAATATTTAAAGTATCATTCACCATTTCTCCAATGATTACTTTAACACTGGATGTACCGATGTCCAAACTGACGTATATTTCATTGCTGTTCATTCTATGGCACCTCCTTCTACTCCTAAAAAAACCAATTATTTAAGAACAACATCAGAAAAACATATTATATTAGAAAGTATTCCACAAATATGATGTTTTCCCTTTTTTTAAAATCATTTTTTTTCGTTTTTTTCTTTAGAAAGCGACCATTTTGACAATAATATTCTTCTTATCACTGCTATGTTCTGAAAAAGCCTTACTCCAAAAGCAAAAACTGCAGCTAAATATAAGTCTACACCAAGATGTACGCCTAGAAAAGCTAAACTTGCAGCAAGTAGGATATTAAAGAAAAATCCGGATACAAATACTTTATCATCATAATTGTTTTGTAGATGGGCACGAATTCCACCGAATAATGTATCAAGTGCAGCAAGCACCGCAATCGATAAGTAATTGGAATATTCATCAGGAACCCGTATCTCGGAATATAGCCCCAAAACAATTCCCACAATCAAGCCCAGAAGAGGAAGCCACATGATCAGTTCCCCTCCTTCCCGGTTTTTACCGGTTCCAAATGCTTTACACGTATCTGTTCGTCATAAGCAGGAACGGTTACTTCATTAATAGGTGTGGAAACTTCTAGCAACAGATTTTCTATCGCAAATTCATCCATTGCCCGGGATACTTGGAGTCGATTATAAAGCTTCGTCGGGTCACTTGTAATAACGATGATTTCAAAGTTTGCATTAGGTATCCACGCATTGTTTACCTTTGTCCTACCATTTATTTCTCTAATTATCGTATTGCTGACAATCCGCTGGTTGGCAATACTTATTTCTTCCACTCCATAGGAATTCAATTCATTAACAAACCTCCTGAGGAGATCTGCAGATATGTTTTCCTGTACATTACCTAGGACATCCTCGTCAAACAATGGTTTGACTGTTAACTTTATGCCCGGTCCCTTCATTTCTGTTAGCCCTGCTTCGACTTTTAGTTCTTCCAACGTTTCCCGAACGATAGCCTCTTTAGATTCATCACGTTCTTTGGAATAGTCTTGAAGTATTTTGTCATACTTTCTTATTTCTTTGATAATTTGTGATTGTATTTCTTGCTCCTGATTCAAATCGCTTCTAAGTTGCCATGTATCGCGCGTATCACGAATGATTGGCTGCTGTACGGTTTGAAATTGAATGGCAATCATCAATCCTACAATAATTGTAATCATGGTAAAACTAAATTTGCGTTTGTCCATCTTGAACACCTTACCTCACCACAAAGCATGCATTCAGCCTTATTGAATAACAGGGTCAAGAACTACTTGATCTTTTTTTTGCATCTTCACTGTAATATTATCAGCAACCAGTTGATCTTTCACCCCGCCTAGGATACTGAGTGCAGGTATGAGCACCTCGGAGTCTCCAATGGCAGTTATGACGAACGGCGCAGGATATTGATTTCCATCAATGGTTATAACAGGACCATTGCAAATGATATAGGAGTCTTTAGTAATTCTTTGTCCGTTTATTGCTATCGCTGCAGCACCAGATATAAACAGCTCATTCATTACCTTAAACACATGACTTTCATGTACAATATAATTATTGATATTCTCATCGGAAGGAACATAAGAGGCGTCTGCTAAGGTCACTTCCACCCCTTCTCCCTGGACTTTAACATTTCCATTGAACATGCGGAGCTTTTCCACATCTTCGACCAAGTTAAATAAAAGTTGTTCACCTTCTGCAAGCTCTTCTTCTATGGATTGAATCGCTTCTTGTTTTTCTTGTAATTCATTTTGCAATTCCAGGTTTCGTTCTTCTGTCCTGATTAAGGTTTCCCTAATTGCCCTATCACGTTGCCATTGTCTGTCTGTACCTACGACTTCTTCCTCGTTTGTAAGTTGAAACGAGTAAGAGACGATAAATCCAAGGACTAGACAAACAAAGGACAAGACAACATGTTTACCTGTCACTTTCATCTGTTTCTTCCTCTTCCTCTCCACCTGTATCGTACGGTTTGAAGAATGTACCTACTTCCAAGTTAATGACACCTTTAACTTCTGGATCCAACTGTTCCACAATGGAAGGATAGGCGGCCATCTTGTCCGAGAAATCTCTGATCGTTGCACTTACTTCATAACCGTCATTCATGAACATGGTTATATGGTAAGGATCGATATCCGTTGGTGTATGATGTATTTCTGAAATAGAGTAGATAATGGATTCAGGTAATTTTATTAATTCGACAATAAAATTCTCCACCATCTCCCCGTTTTTCCAATTCAGCATGAGTGGAGCATCATCAGGCAAAGAATCCTCTTCATCCAAAACAGAGAGCATTTTGCCATTTTCCATGACAGGGTAATAGTTTCCATTTTCATATATATATGCTATCCGCTTAAATTCATCGATCGTGATCTCAACACTGTTAGGAAAGATCCTCTGAACTTCCACTGATGCAATTTCTTTGTGTTGTTGAATTAGTTCAGCTGCTTTTTCTTCGTTCACACGCCAGATGCTTGTCTCTTTGGTCACACCACTTAATGTTATGACTTCCTCATCTGTTACATGTAAATTACCGCTTACAGTTAAGCCAGAAACCTTACTTAGTGGAGATTGCGAGTAAATGATCAAAAACAACATAATGAAGAATAATGAAAGATAAATAATTAATCTTCTGTTAGCTTTTTGTTTTCTCTGTTGTTTGATTTTAGGTACACGGTCTTCTAGCGTCACTACTTTCCCTTTTTCCATTAAAAACAATTTCACCCCACCGCGCGCCTTGAAGCTACGCATGTAATTTACAATGATTTTCTAGCATAATTATATCATATGTGGGGTGAAAAAACGGAAAAAAACTACTATTTTCTTCCTATAATTTCAACTTCCGTTTCTAATTGGACATTGTATTTCTCAAGGATCGTCTCCTTAATGTATTCAATTAGGTCCAATACATCCTGAGCTTTTGCGCCATCATCGTTTACAATGAAGTTTGCATGCATATCAGAAACTTTCGCGCCGCCAATTTTGTGTCCTTTTAGCCCGGCTTTTTCAATCAGCTGTCCAGCATAATCCGGAAGTGGATTTCTAAAAATACTGCCGGCACAAGGGTACGAAAACGGCTGAGTATCACGTCGGTAATCTTTATTTTTTTGAAGTTGTGCGACTACTTCTTCTCTATTTCCTTGTTCCACAATCAAGACGGCTTCTAAACAAATCCCCGGTCGCTCTTTCTGAAGGAGCGACGTGCGATAGGAAAAATTCAGTTCATCTGCCGTCAACCATTCCATCTTTCCATCTTCAAACAAGATATGAGCTTTTTTTAGTACTTTAGACATGTCAGAGCCGTGTGCACCTGCATTCATATAAACTGCACCACCTACTGAACCAGGGATGCCTCCAGCAAACTCAAGGCCGGTTAATCCTTTTTTACTGATGATGGTAACGAGCTTGATTAAGGAATATCCTCCTCCAACATGCACTTCATCACCTTCTAGTTCAAAGTGATCCATTCCGTTCCCGAGTTTTATTACGACCCCTTCAATACCAAGGTCTGAGACCAATAGATTGGATCCGCGGCCGATTGCCGTCCATTTCACCTTGTATTTATTGATGGTCTCCATTGTTTCTTGAAGTTTTTCTAAACTTTTCGGCTCCACAAGTACATCTGCTGGACCGCCAATTTTCATTGTCGTATGATTTGCAAGTGGTTCATTAGGGAGTACCTTGCCCACTTCTTTCTCTTGTAGTTCCTTTAATAAAGCTTCCATATAAATCCTCCTAAATCCACGTTCATATAACAACTTTCATAACTTTATAAAGGTAGATAAATAATCCTTCGTCCTATTCGTGATGTAGGCACATTAATCATTACTAATATTCTATGCACATTGTATACTATCGGTACACCGGCCCATCACATCGAAGGTTTGAAGTTCAGGTCATGACTATTATGTAATTCGTTAAAAAAGGACTATATTTACATACCCTATAGTTCATAGATTATAAACCTGTTATTTGTTATTTACATTTTTTCATTGATGAAAATACATGTTATGAAATGTAGATGTGCAAACATTATTCGCACAATACTTTAATAGTATATCCCTTGTTAAAGATGTGCAACGAATATTAGTTATTGTAATCAAATTTTTTATTTTTTGTCATATTATGTCCTGATATGTAACACAAAAGCACTTACTCTGGTAACTGCCAGAATTTATTCATGTGAAATATAGGCAGGAACTTACCTTTGCGCTCCATTCTCTAATGAATGAAGACTTCTCTTCTACGTTTTAATTGTCACTGGCGTCTTCATAACGGCGATGAAGACATCTCTCCTCTTTTTTCCTTGTCACTGGCGTCTTCATAACAGCGATGAAGACTTCTCTCCTCCTTTTTCCTTGTCACTAGGGTCTTCATAACAGCGATGAAGACATCTCTCCTCTTTTTTCCTTGTCACTGGCGTCTTCATAACAGCGATGAAGACTTCTCTCCTCCTTTTTCCTTGTCACTAGGGTCTTCATAACAGCGATGAAGACTTCTCCCCTCCTTTTTCCTTGTCACTGATGTCTTCATAACAGCCATGAGGACTACTCTTCTATTTTTTCTTCGTCACAAAGGCATTCATCACGAAGATGAAGAATCATCTAGAAGACTATTCCACAATCCGATTAGTTTATAATTTCTTACACAACACAAAAGCCGAAACCAGTGGGGTGCTGATTTCGGCTTTTGTTAGTATTTCGCGTATCTGCTTATGTTTAAGAGGATACCGACGGCGAGCAACATCAAGGTCAATGAGGAGCCTCCATAACTTAGGAAAGGGAGAGTAATTCCAGTTACTGGCATCAATCCGGTTACTACTCCTACATTTATGATGACCTGGATAGCAATCATGGCGATGATTCCCACTGCTAAGAAGCTGCCGTACAAATCAGGGGCACCTAGTGCAATCCGGATTCCCCTCCATAGTAGCAATGCAAATAGTAGAACAACAAATGTGCCTCCGATAAACCCAAGTTCCTCTGCCAATATAGCAAAAATGAAGTCTGTCTGCGGTTCAGGTAAATAAAAGAACTTCTGCCTGCTTTGACCAAGTCCTAATCCAAGCAATCCGCCTGGCCCAATTGCATATAAGGATTGAATGATCTGGAAGCCGCTTCCTAATGGATCTTCCCATGGGTTCAAAAAGGAAGTGATTCGTTTTATCCGGTATGGTGCCGAAAGAATCAAAACAACAAAACCGGCTACACCGACAAGACCTAAACCAATAAAGTGACTGATCCTCGCACCTGCAACGTAGATCATGACAATACATGTACCAACCATTACAGTTCCTGTCCCTAGATCGGGCTGCAACATAATCATTCCAAAAGCCAAAAATACAAGAGAAAGACTCGGAACCAAGCCTTTTTTGAAGGATGTAATCTTTTTTTGATTTTCACTTAAGTATTTTGCTAGAAATGCAATCATGGCTATTTTCATAAACTCTGATGGTTGTACCGAGAACGCTCCAACTCCAATCCAACTTCTAGAACCGTTCCGTTCCATTCCGACACCAGGAATCAAAACGATGACAAGCAAGAAAAAACATACCAGAATAATTAATTTCGACCAAGTTCTCCATGTCCAATAGTCGACGTTCATGATAAAAAACATTGCAACTACACCGAGTCCAGCAAATAGCATCTGCCTTTTGGCGAAGAAGAATGTATCTTCAAATTTGTAATCAGCCCATACCGCACTTGCACTGTAGACCATGATAAGTCCTACTGCAAGCAAGGTTAGTGTGGTTAAAATTAATATTATGTCCGGAGTTGATCGCTTGTTTGCCAACGTGAAAACACCTCTACTACAGAAATTAGGGCAGATGGAGCCTAAACGTTAACGAAACGTTCATGCCAATAGCCAGAAAAAGGCTCTGTCCGTATGCTTTCCCTACATATAAGTAGGGAAGCTATCAGAACAAAGCCTCTTGAACATGTGGCCAAGCCCTTATTTAAGCTTATGCACGGCGTCTATAAAAATGTCTCCTCGTTGCTCAAATGTTTTATATTGATCCCAGCTTGCACAAGCAGGGGACAATAAAATGACATCTCCGCCCTCGGACATTTCATAAGCCACCGGTACGGCTTTTTCCACATTATCGACATGTTTTATTTGTTTTATTCCAGCTTCAGAAGCTGTGCGCATCAATTTCTCAGCTGTCTCACCAAAAGTTACGAGCACTTTGACGTTACTCATGTAAGGTAGAAGGTCATCAAACTCGTTTCCGCGATCAAGCCCTCCTGCAAGCAGAACTACATTATTTTCAAATGCGGAAAGAGCTTTTTGAGTAGCTAAAATGTTCGTAGCTTTAGAGTCATTATAAAACCTTCTGCCGTCGCGCTCACCAATGAACTGCAAACGATGTTTAACACCTGAAAATCTTGTAAGCACCTCTATAATTGCCTCATTACTGACTCCTGAAAGTTTTACAGCTGCCACAGCTGCTAGGATGTTCTCCAAATTATGTTTTCCTGGCAACACAATTTGATCTATAGAGATAATTTTCTCGTCTTTAAAGCATACATAATTATCTTTTAAGTAAGCACCATCAACTGTTTTATTTGTGGAGAATGGAACGATGGTAGGCTGAATTCCCTCAGAAAGTTTCATCACTTGGGCATCGTCAGCATTGACGACTGCATAATCTTCTTTTGTTTGGTTGAAGAAAATTTTTGCTTTTGCTTTTCCATACTCATCCAATGTTCCGTGATAATCCAAATGGGCTTCAAAAAGATTAAGAAACACAGATATCTTCGGTCTGAATATATCCGTTCCCATCAATTGAAAGGATGATAATTCCGTAACCATGATATCTTTTTCAGTCGCTTGCTGAGCCACTTCTACCGATACATTTCCGATGTTGCCGGCTATTAGGGGTGATTTTTTATCCGCAGCTAGCATTTCGTCAATCAGCGTAGTAGTGGTGGTTTTCCCATTAGATCCAGTAATTCCGATAATTGGTGCTTCACTGATTTGATAGGCAAGTTCTACTTCGGTAAGAACAGGAATTCCTTTTTCAGTCGCAAGTTGTACCAAGGGGTTATGATAGGGAATGCCCGGGTTTTTAAAAACTACATCAATTTTCTGATCAAAGATATTTGTCGGATGTCCACCACAAACAACTTCCATGCCTTTAGAAAGCAGATATTCAGCTTGTTCGTTTCCCTCGAAAGGACTTCTGTCATTTACAATTACCTTTGCCCCCAACTTATGTAACAAATCTGCAGTTGCAGTTCCGCTCTTGGCTAAACCTAGAACAAGAACCCTTTTTCCTTCGTATTGGTTGATTTTCTTCATATTAGATCCACACCTCTAAATAAATTCCAAGCAACGAACACAACAGCCCGACTGTCCAGAACGTGACAACTACGCGCCATTCTGACCAACCGACAAGCTCATAGTGATGATGAAGTGGACTCATTTTAAAGACCCTTCTTCCTGTCGCTTTGAAAGAGATGACCTGGATAATAACGGAGAGTGTTTCCATTACGAAAACTCCACCGATAATAATAAGCAGAATTTCTAATTTTAATAATACTGCTACAGTCGCAATAGCACCACCAAGCGCCAATGAACCTGTATCTCCCATGAACACCTTGGCAGGATGAGCGTTAAATACTAGAAATCCTAGTAACGCACCTACAACCGCAACAGCGAAAATGGACACTTCAAACTGTGACTGATACCAGGCAAGAATAGCAAACGCACCAAAAGCTACAGCAGCAGTTCCTGATACAAGACCATCTAGCCCATCCGTCAGATTGACTGCGTTGGAAAATCCAACTAGCCAAAAAATTAGAAAGAGAACATAAAAGAATCCTAATTCAATAGAAATGCTTGTTCCCGGTACACTGACCGCAGTGGAGAATTCAAATTGCACAAAAACAAAATAGAAGATAACTGCAATTAAGATCTGTCCAATTAACTTCTGCAAGGAAGTCAACCCTAGGTTTCTTTTGAGAACCACTTTAATAAAATCATCCAGAAAACCTAACAGTCCGTACCCTACCATCACAAAAAGCAGCAAGTACGTTTCAACGGAAGTTTCCGCAAATTGGCCTGTGATGACGAGAGTTGTTACCGCAACGGACAGGAGTATCATAATTCCTCCCATTGTCGGGGTGCCTGTTTTCTTTTGGTGGGATTGCGGCCCTTCTTCTCTTATACTTTGACCGAATTTCAGTCTTCGCAGGAAGGGAATAAATATTGGTGATACTAATACAGTAATTAAAAAAGACATAACGATAGCAAATAAGATAACCTGTTGTTCCATCGTTATTCCCTCCTCTCTTGAATCTCATGATTAGAGGTATTATCCACCTATTATAACCGGCAGATAATACCCGTTTTTTCGTTTAGATTTTTTTCTGGTCAACCACCGCTGTTGATTTCCGCACCGAGCTTCGCTTTCCTAGGGGCGCTGCTTGAGCCTCCTCACTTCGTTGCATGGTCTCAAGCTAGCGCTATCTCCATCAATAGTCTTTGCCCTATGCTCTAATCAACAGCTAGGAAATTGCATTAAGTTAAATGTTATACCAAAAGTAAATTTTAGCGGTTTTTGGTTGATATGAAAATACTTTTTTTCATCTTTTTATTATTTCTTGTTAAAATAACACTTTTTCATTATCCTCTGTTCAATTTCTGGGATATTGTAAGGCCTAGGCAATGGTCTAATTGTTGGATAAAATCATACACACCTTAACAGTCTATGAGCTTTGCTTCGACTGTATGGCTTCCAATGCAATTTTTCTATCATCAAATTCAAGCACTTTATCCCCTATGACCTGATAGGTTTCATGACCTTTGCCTGCAATTAGGACCACATCACCGGATTTGGCTTGATCTATTGCTTTAAAAATCGCCGCTCGCCTATCTTCCACAATTTCATAGTGCCTCTCTTTTACACCGGCTTCCATATCTTTAAAGATTTGAAGTGGGATTTTCAGAACGGGGATTGTCGGATGTGAATATAGCTTTGCTCGCATAATTCACTGCGACTGCAGCCATCAACGGACGCTTTGAACGATCTCTATCGCCTCCGCAACCTACAATACAATAGATATTGTTTTGAGAAAGTTGTTTGGTCGTTTTCAGCACATTTTCCAAGCTGTCAGGAGTATGAGCGTAATCAACAATTACCGTAAAGTCCTGCCCTGCTTCGATAGCTTCAAAACGTCCAGGCACCCCCCTCATATTTTCAACCACTGGAATGATGGTCTCCATGGGGATATTGGAAACATAACTGGCGCTTATTGCAGCAAGAACATTGTACACACTAAATTGTCCGACCAATTTCAAATTGATAGGAACGACTTTATTATCATACACGAGGTCGAATGTGGTGCCCTTAGCCGATGTCTTCACATTTTTCGCCCTGATGTCGCTGGTTTCATTTATTCCATAAGTTATAACTTGAGCAGCAGTTGCTCTTTTATAAATATCACTTGCAGGGTCATCAGCATTCAAGACGGCATACTTCGGCTTTGCAAGATTATAGGAGTTTCCTAATGAAGAAAATAACAAAGACTTGGCATATCGATATTCTTCCATCGTTTTATGGTAATCGAGATGATCTTGTGTAAGATTGGTAAACACCGCCACATCAAAGTCACATCCATACACCCTTCCCATATGGAGTGCATGGGAGGATACCTCCATCACCACAGTGTCTACTTTGTTTTCAACCATTTGGTGAAAGGAGTCTTGCAAAGTTAATGCATCTGGAGTGGTATTTTTTACAGGATATGTTTTGTTTCCTATTTTCATATAAATAGTGCCGATCATACCCGTCTTTCTCTGATGATGTTGGAAAATGGATTCTATGATATGTGTGGTAGTCGTTTTTCCATTTGTACCGGTAACACCTATCAAGTGAAGTTTATGTGTAGGCTGTTGGAAGAATACATCCGCTAAGATAGCCATTGCCCTCATGGTGTCAGGAACAACGATGACCGGAACAGCAACATCTAATGGTTTTTCTGAGATGATGGCGACTGCCCCTTTATTCACTGCCTCCTGCGCGAATTGATGCCCATCTACCGTGTACCCTTTAATACAAAAAAATAAACTCCCTTCATTGACCTTACGGGAATCCATGACAATGGAAGATATCTCAGGGTTATACTTTGAGGATACTTCATATCTGTGAAGATATTGAATTAGTTGTTGAAGTTTCATACGAATCAAACCCCTTTGGCTTACTTGAAAACCTAAATGCCGAATGAAAGACTATAAGGATAGATGGTGAAAGATAACGACAATTTTCTTAAATTACCTTAATCACCATTCTATCCTATTTAGGGAAATTAAACCAATCAGCTACAATTTATTCCTCATCAGATTTGCTTTTCCCGGACATGAAGACCCTAACAGTCGACCCTTCTTCCACTTTTGTACCAGGAGCCGGCGCTTGCTGAACAACTGTATCCCCATCCCCGCTAATATCAAGTTTGAGAGTAACTAGTTGTTGGAGAAGTTCTTTTCTTGTCATACCTTTTAAATCAGGAACTTCTACAAGAGGTACATCCGGCCATTGCAATTCTTTTTCGATTTGTCCTTTTCTCTTTTCCACTCCCAAAGCATTTAGGCTATCCTCCATTATATTCCCAACTATCGGGGCTGCTACAACACCACCAAACTGAACGGTTCCCTTCGGATTATCAACAGCAAGATACACAACAAGTTGAGGATCATCCGCAGGTGCAACACCTATAAAAGATACAATATGATTATTTTCCATATAACGACCGTCTTTAACTTTCTGGGCTGTTCCCGTTTTCCCACCAACTCGATACCCTTCTACAAAAGCATTACGACCAGTTCCTTGGGCAACTACACTTTCTAATGCATAGCGTACCTGAGCAGAGGTTTCTTCTGAAATGACCCTTCTCTTTTCAACAGGAGTCTTTCTCGAGACTATATCTCCTGAAATAGGGTCCACAAACTCTTTCGCAATAAATGGAGTGTAGAGTATTCCGCCGTTCACTGCTGCTGAAACCGCCGCAACCTGCTGAATCGGAGTAACGGATACCCCTTGTCCGAATGCAGTAGTTGCTAGCTCTACCGGTCCTACTCTTTCAGGTTTAAATAGAATCCCCTTTCCTTCTCCAGCCAAGTCGATTCCTGTCTTCTCACCAAAGCCGAAAGACTTTATATAATTAAATAATGTTTCGGTACCTAAACGTTGGCCCAGCTCAACAAAACCTGGGTTACATGAATTTTGAACCACTTCAAGGAATGTCTGGTGGCCATGTCCTCCTTTTTTCCAACAACGAAGCCGTGCTCCATCAACCATTGCTGCTCCGCTGTCATTAAAAGTATCATTTTTCAAGTTGACTTTATTTTCTTCCAAAGCGGCTGCAAGGGTGATAATTTTAAACGTTGATCCCGGCTCATATGTGCTCCATACAGGCAGGTTCCGGTTATATATCTCAGGTGCAACATTTTGAAATTCAGCGGGATCAAAATCCGGCCTGCTTGACATCGCTAAAATTTCTCCTGTATTCGGGTCCATTGCTATTGCAATGATTCCATCAGGGTTATACAATTCCTGTGCAAGATCCAACTCTCTTTCCATGATTGTCTGAACTTTCGAGTCAATCGTTAACCTCAAGTCTAAACCGTCCTGTGGGGCTTCATAATCATCTGGTATATCCGGCATTCTTCTTCCCTTTGCATCCGAATAAAATTGTACGTATCCTTTTTCTCCTTTTAATTGTTCATCATAGTATAGTTCCAACCCCATTAAGCCCTGATTATCTATCCCTGCAAAACCTAATACATGGGAAAGATAACTACCGAATGGATAATGGCGTTTTGAGTCCTCAGCAATATAAACCCCTTTTAACCCTAATGCTCTTATCTCTTTCGCTTTCTCATGAGAAATCTTTCTTCCTTCTGGGTTAATCCTTTCCATAGAGGAACTTTTCGTTACTAGCTTGTACACCTTTTCTTTGGACATATTTAAGACAGCTGCGAGTTTTTCAGCCGTGTCATTAGGATCTTTAATTTGTCTCGGTACAACCAAAACCGTCGGTGCACTCATATTCGTTGCCAATGGAACCCCGTTTCGATCAAGGATCTCTCCTCGTTCTGGTTCAAAGGGAATATTCCTGCTCCAAGAATCTTTTGCACGGTCTGTTAGCATATTCCCCAATGCGAATTGAACATATCCTAGGCGTAAATCAATAATACTGAAAAGTAGAATTCCTACAAGAAGTACAATGGTTAACCTTCTCCGAACCGTCACATGAGATACCCGCATATCCTATGAACCCCCTTTAATATTCGTAGTAATATATGCTTGTACGAACGCGGATAGAACATGGTAGTAGGTTGTAATCCAAGAGAAGCTCTTATTTTGAACCCCTGAATTTGTATTAAAAACCGAGCATAGATCTTTAAATGAAAAATTTTAGTCAATTGGTTAATCGCCGCTGTTCCTTTCCACAAATGATTCGCTTTCCGCGGGACGGTGCTTGAGCCTCCTCACTTCGTTGGAGGCCACTGAAAAACCTAGTAACCAATCTTTTGGATAATTTATAGCTGTTGATTGGAGCAATAGGCGAAGACTCCTACGGGGGAGTAGCGACAATGTTGAGACCCCGCAGGGCGTAGCCCGAGGAGGCTCAAGGTCGCCCCGTGGAAAGCGAAGCCGTTTGCGGAAATTAACAGCGGTGTCTTAAAAAAATCTAACATCAAAGACTTTTTCAGTGGCCAACTTCGTTGCGGGGTCTCAATCTACCGTTACTCCCCCCTGGAGTCTTCATCATTTGCTCCAATCCACAGCTATAAACTACTAGAACGAGAGGTTAATGCTTTTTCACTTAACTCTGTTAGATTCCTTTTTATCAAGCCTAGGTGAATGAAACCCTCTAGTTGATTGGAGTGGAAGGTGCGCAGACGCCCGCGGGAGGAAGGACAGGTGAGACCCCGGAAGGCGAAGCCTGAGGAGGCGCACGGACCGCCCGCAAGCAAGCGAAGCGCCTGGAACGGAAATCAACTGTTTTTATAATTATTAACATAAAAAAACACTGCCAAAGGTCTATGCCTTTAACAGTGCATTTAAGTTAACTATCCTCGGAATCTTCTTCTGATTCTGTTTCTTCCGTTTCATCTTCCTGTTCATCCGTTTGCGGCAGAGGTCTGTTTGAGCCCAATTCCACAACTAGATTGTTCCCCTGTTCTACCGGGGTTCCAGGAATGATATTCTGATTTAGTACGTAACCATTTCCGATAATCTCGGTTTCAAGTTTGAGTATGTTGGATATCTTTCGAACATCACGCAGGCTCCATCCCGTCATATCCGGGAGTGCCGGAGATTTTTCTGTTAACAGAATGACCCTTTCGCCTTTAATGACTTCACGGCCTGGTTGAGGGGTTTGTTTCAATACCTTTGATCCCTCACCAACCATCACATATTCAGGGCCGTTAGAGCCAGAAGATACATCCTGAATATTTTTTACCGACAAGATTAGGCACTTTCATCCCAACACTTTTCTTCTTCGGAGTGTTTTGTTTGATTCTCATCAGGTTGGATGCTCAAATATTGTAAGCTGCGACGCATCACGGAATTGAACACTCCCGATACAGGACCTGCTCCGTTTTCATGTTGAGCAATTTTCGGCTTTTCTACCGCCACATACATCAATAACTCGGGATCATCGGCAGGAGCCATCCCTGTAATTGAATAGATGTATTCGCCATGACCAGATAAATAACCTCCTGGTCCAGGGATTTGGGCGGTTCCTGTTTTTGCTGCCACTTTATATCCTTCGATACTGTATGGACGACCTGTTCCGTTTTCTGAGCTAACAACTGATTCTAATACTTCTAACACTTTGTCAGCAGTTTTTTCAGATATAGGTGTGCCTTTTTGTTTCGGTTTATTTTCTAATACAACCTCATTTGTGTTTGGATCGACTATTTTATCCACCACATACGGCTGCATCATCTTCCCATCATTTGCAATGGCCGTTGCGGCTTGGATTTGTTGGATCGGGGTAAAAGCCGACCCTTGACCGAATGCAGTAGAAATGCGGTCTCTGTAATAATCGTAGTTAATGTTACTTGTTGTTTCGTCTGGGAGGTCTATACCTGTTGGTTCATTCATCCCAAATGCATGAATGTATTCCAATAGTGTATCTGTCCCCATCTTATCTGCAAGTAGAGCAAAAGCTACGTTTGAGGATCGCTGAACCCCTTCATCGAAAGATATGGTTCCCCACCCCGACCTATTGTGATCGTACACAGGAATAGGATCTTTTGGGAGAGTATAAGAACCAGACTGATAGAGTTCAGAGCCATTGTATACTCCTTCTTCAATTGCTGCAGCCAGGGAGAATATTTTCATAGTGGATCCTGGCTCATAGCGATACGAAATGGCATCGTTATTCCAATTATCTGTCAAACCTTCTCTGGTGTTTAAATCGAAGGTTGGGCGAGATCCCATCGCAAGTATTTCGCCTGTCTTTGGATCTGCCACTATTGCAATGATACGTTCCGGTTCGTATTGCTCTACTACATTGTTCATTGCTTCTTCTAAAAATGTCTGTATTGTCTTATCTAATGTCAGATGCACATTTTTCCCGTTGATTGCAGGAACATAGGATACATCTGAGTCCATAGAGAGTTTGATCCCTTTATTATCTGTTTTAACGGCTAATGAACCATTCTGTTCTTTTAGTTCATCCTCTAACATCTTTTCAAGACCTGTTACACCAGAAACTACACCATCATCATTTGATCTTGCAAAACCTACCACGTGACTGGAAAATTTGCCGTTGAAATAATAGCGTTTGGAACCTTCCACAAATCCGATACCCGGCAATTTCATGTCTTCTATTTCTTTTTTGACGGACAAGGGAAGATCTCTGCCCAATGCTCCGAATTCTACTTGTTTACGATTTAACTGTAGCTTTTCTAAGATTTCATTCTCATTAGCCTCTAAGACAGCCGCCAATTTTGCAGCAGTGTCTTCTGGATCAACAACATGACGAGGTTTTTTATCATCTGTTGTCATAGCATCGTCCAACACCGCCACGAGATTAAAGGAAGGTGTGTCTTCTGCAATCGGGTCGCCACTTCTATCAAAAATGGAACCCCTTGTTGCATCTATTGTCTTATCGACATTATATCTTTCACTGGCCTCTGCTGATAAATTATGTCCATGTGCTTCTCCGGTTGCTTGAAGGTAAAAAAAATCGCCCAATTAATAGAAAAAAGAGCAACGCAAAAAATCCGAGTAGAATTGCTGCTCCTAAGTGAATTCTTTTTTTATGAACGATGTTATGGGTACTCATTTAGTTCCCTACGTTCTTCACATTGTTTTCGTTTAATGTCAGACCAAGGTTTTTCGCTTTTTCAAGAATGACTTCATAGCTGCTTTCTTCCGCTACCCGAAGTTCAAGTTCACGATTTTCCTTTAATTGCGATTCGATGGATCCTTCAAGCGTTTGTATTTCGCTATTCACATGATAGATATTTACATGGTTCGTAATAACGTGGATGGAACCAAAAGCCAGCATACCGATAAACATATAGCCAAGTATTTTTTCCCCAAGAGTAATTTTCGAACGTTTCTTTACGACCAATTGCCTTTTTGGCGACTGTTGTATGCGTTCTTCATGCTGCCTCTGAATTTTGTGAGCTAAGTTACTCATTCTCTTTCCCCCTAGTCTACATTATTTTATATTTAGTCTTTCGCTTTTTCTGCAATTCTTAGTTTGGCCGATCTTGCACGATTATTGGTTTCTAGTTCCTCTTCACTAGGTAGTATCGGCTTTCTAGTGATAAGTTTGAGTATCGGTTGAAATTCTTCCGGGATGATTGGAAGTCCAGGCGGCAGTTGTGGCAACTGACTTTTCTCTTTAAAGGCTACCTTACACATTCTGTCTTCAAGTGAATGGAAGGTAATAACAGAAACTCTTCCCCCGACTTTCAAGACATCAATTGCTTGATGAATAGCATCTTCAAAAACACCCAACTCGTCATTTACTGCAATTCTTATTGCTTGGAATACTCTTTTGGCAGGATGTCCGCCGGTTCTCCTAGCAGGAGCTGGTATGCCATCTTTAATGATTTCCACCAATTCAAGTGTCGTTTCAATCGGCTTCGATTTTCGATATTCCTCGATTTTTCTAGCTATTTGTTTGGAAAATTTCTCTTCTCCATATTGAAAGAAAATCCTTACAAGCTTCTCATAAGACCACTCATTGACAACATCATAAGCACTAAGCGGACTGTTCATGTCCATTCGCATATCCAAAGGTGCTTCGTGATGGTAACTAAAACCTCTTTCAGGTGTGTCCAATTGAGGAGATGAAACGCCAAGGTCAAATAACACTCCATCCACTTTGGTGATTCCCTGCTCGTACAATTTCTCTTTCAGATGCTTGAAATTACTTTTAATGAAAATGACCCGGTCCAGGTAGTTATGTAACACATTCTTTGCATGTTCTAGAGCATGGTCATCCTGATCAAACGCGATTAATCTTCCTTTGTCTGATAACTGTTTTACAATTTCGGAACTATGCCCTGCACCTCCTAATGTGCAATCAACATACGTGCCATCTTCTTTAATGTTAAGACCTTCTACTGCTTCATTGAGTAGTACTGTTACATGGTGAAACATTTTCCACCGCCTTTCTAGCTCTAAGCTGTTTTCCTCTAAGATGCTGCATTTTCTTTTCTATCGGTATTTTCTCACCGACTATCTTGTTTTATCCAGGCTGTTCTTAGTATTCGATGTAATGAAATCCCTTTTATAAGTCAAAATCTACGAGGTTTTCTGCAATCTCTGCGAAGGAGTCTTCCGAGTCTTCGACAAATGAGTTCCAGTTTTCCTTGCTCCAGATTTCTATTCGATTAGACACTCCGATCACCACGCATTCCTTATCTAGCTGCGCATACTGAACAAGTGGGGTCGCAATATTCACTCGGCCTTGCTTGTCCAATTCACACTCAGAAGCACCAGAAAAGAAGAAACGTGTAAATGCACGGGCATCCTTTTTAGTAAGTGGCAATTGTTTCAGTTTATCTTCAACTGTTTTCCATTCAGAGAGCGGGTAGCCAAATAGGCATTTATCGAGGCCTCTGGTAAGAACAAAGGTTTCACCTAAATGATCACGGAATTTTGCAGGCACAATCATACGCCCTTTTGCATCAATTGTATGATTATATTCCCCCATGAACATTCGGCTCTCCCACCTTTCTTCTACTTTCCCCCACAATCCCCCACTTCTCTCCACTTACTTTATTGTACTATTCTCTTCCCTAAAAGAAAATCCTTTAAGCCTACTTTTTTTTCGTTTTTCATCTTTTTACAACATTTTTTGACAAAAGGACGAATTTAGGTCAAACTTGGCTCTTTTTGACCCTGGACAAACACAATAAGCTACCATTCTTCAGTATATGTTCGTTTACGACTCCCTTCTTTATTGGTGATTGTCAGAAAAAGAATATAAAAAAACAGCGGATTTTACCCGCTGTTTTTTAAAGTTTTATTATTTTATGCTTTCCGTTATGTTCCAATGGCAATTCAGTTAGTCTTTGGACAAAATCGAGACCATACTTGTTAAGGAAATAATAAATATTCCATACTCTCTCTTGCGGCATACCTTTAGGCAAGACTGCGAGTTCGACACGTTCATATTTGTTCATCATATTTTCATGTTTTTCATATGCTGAACGCTCTATTAAGCGATGGATATAGGTGAATTGTTTATCAATCAGATTCCAATTCTTCTCAAATGTCTTTCGATGATGTGGCAACGTAGTATTACCCACTTTTCGGAATTGATCATGAATAGTTACATATTGTTCACGATAAGACGCCAAGGTAGCTTCTATTGTTTCTAGTTCTTGCTTATACAACCAGGCTTTCCGTTTTTCCTCAAGCCCCTTTTCCACCACATCTTCAATGTTTTCATTCAATTCGAGTAATGTTCGATCAATGTGCCTTTCCAATAAAGTCAAAGATATTCTTGGTACAACAGGCGGCATTTCAAGATTCATGGCACGGAAACATCGACCAAGTTCAGCCCAGTAGCTGATTTCACCCGGACCTCCGATAAAAGCAAGGGTGGGGAACAAAAACTCCTGCATCATCGGTCTAGTTACAACATTATTGGAGAAGTTTTCAGGTTGTTCTTCCATCAACTTATTTAAATGTTCCACTGTAAACTGATGGTTTGAATCCTTTATATAAGCAATCTGTTTCGCTTCATCCCAAAATAAGAGCTCGCGTTCACCGTTTTGGTGGAAGAATATATTCATGGATTCTGCGTCAATCTCGAGCATCGGTGTAAACCCTTGTTCCTCGAGTTCTTTTTGTGAAAGAAGCATTCCATTGCGAATTTGTCCATGCTTCGATAATAGTTGTTGCATATAAGGGGTTTCCAGTTTGCGCAAGGAAGGATCTGCTGCATTAACTAATACAAGACCAGTACCTTTAAAGAGTTTTGTAATCAAGCTTGCGCAGATATCCACAAATGTGGCAGATACTTCAAGTGCATGCTCTAATTCTTCTTTTAACTCCCTTGTATAAGGACTTTCTCCATAGGAATTAATTGTTTCTAGTAACCATGCATGTAATTTTTCTTTTGTCATAATGAAGCTCTGATACCATTTTTTTGCCGGCTTCTTTTCATAGGAAAAACATGTTTTTTATTTTCATTATCTTTCGGTAGATTCACATGATTGATTTCCTGATAATCATGATCTTCTCCTGCTATCCAAAAAACAGGAACAACCGGTATACCAAGTTTTAGCTCCTGCTCTTGGGCAAGCTTAATTGTACTGAGGATTTTAGAAATAGTATAAATTGGGCCAGTCATTAAACCAGCTTGTTGCCCACTGATCACCACTACCGACCGGCTGTCATTTAATTTTTCAATGCTATGTAAGGTTTGTGCATCTGCATGGTACCTTTGATTAAATTCAAGAAGATGTGCAGCAAGCTCTCTTCTCCTGAAGCTTCTATTTTTCAAATATTCGTTTCTTTGTGTATATGTCTCTACAGAAAACGGATTATATGTAAAAAAGGGAAGAATGCTCTCCTTTTGTGATAAATAAGCGGAGGAAAACTTATTAATAGTAGGGAGCGTTAATTCTACTACATTCATAAAGTACGTCCTTTCTGAATCGTTCATATGTGTTAATGTCTCCATGAGTATAGCATTGATTTCCATTGTTTCAAAAAATATTGCTTAAGCAAATGCATCAAAAACCCGTTTAATTATTCCAAATGTCATTAGACAAAAATAGGCTAGGAAAAAAAGCAGGAAATTTAAACGCCAAAACCCTTTGAACACCTTTTTAAAATGTATTTCCTCTTTAAGTTTGTAGTGTGTCAAAACCATCACTGTCTCCATTATTAGTAATACAGTTAAAATGACCGATAAAAGCGATGTTTCCCAGATGATGATTATGATAAAGTGTACAGCTAGGATAAAGAAAAGCGTCGAAGAATCAATCGCCAAATGAAAAGACTTTTTATTGTTCCTTGTTACTGCCTTAGCAATAAAATAAAACACAATCAGCGCAAAAATAGGAAGCGTAACGATTGTAGCGAAAGTTCCTGCTAAAAATCCCGACATTTCATCATACCTCTTTTCACTTATTCCATTATTTTTAGTATTTTACAAGCATGGTGAAATTGCATAAGAGGTATTAACAGCTTGCATTGTTTTGGAGCCCTTTGACAGCTTCATAAATAAATTCTGTTAACGGTACTGATTTTCCTTGTTTTTTAGCCAAGTTCATTACAAATCCCAATATGGCATCAACTTCAGTTTGTCTGCCTTCATTTATATCACGCTTCATGGAAGAGATGTTATCTGCTGTTTTCTCGCAAATGGAGCAGATATGATTCCACACTTCTTCCCTCTTCTCCACTTGGACCAAAAAATTTATTTCATTATATAACTGCTTCATACACTTTTGGAAATAAGGGTTTGTTAACAGCTCTCCATTGCGAACATCAAATATAGCCGTCAAGGGGTTGATGATGGCATTGACAAGCAATTTTTTCATCATCATTTCATAGAAGTCTTCGCACACTTCAATCGGAAAATCCAAACCGATTGTATCCATCCACTTATTTATAAAAGGAGATGCGTGTAAATCAGCTTGTGTTTCAGGATAACCTGCAAGTTTCGTACGACCTTTTCCTGTCCACATTATAGTGCAATCATTATTCTTCTTCACACCATGTTCCACTATCCCCAATAGTATTTCGGCATGAGAGATATGTGCTAGCATGTCAATATGAGACATCCCATTTTGGAGAAAAAGGATGGATTGATCTTTTGTGCACATTTCCAAAACGGGCAGGATCTCAAATAAGCCATATTGCTTCGTTGCCACTATGATTAAGTCATCCTTTAAAGGGACATCGCTCTCCCACTTCATGACATTAACATTTCTAGTTTCCTTTTTTTGATCATTATGCGATATTGTTATGCCTTGGTTCTTGATAGTTTGTAATGCTTCATCCCGTTTTACATAGAGAGTGACTGTAAATACTTTTGATAACTGAAAGGCATATAAGAGACCTACAGCCCCTCCGCCAACAATTCCAATTCTCATCGGTTCTCCTTCTTTAGTCCTATTTTTCTTCATTGTACCAATTTATCGTTTTGGATTGTACTGTTCTTTTTCTTCTGATGTACCATGCCCATAAAAACATCCAGTGCCTCAAATGGGCACTGGATGTTTTGATTAACTATACCGGATATACAGGATGTTTACGATGACTGAATGTCATTTGCTTACTTGAATAGTAATGGAATCGACTAATCAATACACTGCGCAAATCTTTTGCCGGTACAATATCATCTACAATCATTTCGGATGCTAATTTATAGATATCAATATGTTCTTTGTATTCTTGATGCTTTTCTTGTACAAAAGCAATTCTTTCTTTTGGATCTTCGATTTCATTAATTTTGTTGGAGTACACTGCATTGACAGCCGCTTCAGGTCCCATCACGGCGATTTGTGCCGTCGGAAGGGCAATGCAGCAATCAGGTTCAAATGCCGGTCCGGCCATGGCATAAAGACCCGCACCATAAGCCTTCCTAACCACAACAGAGATTTTCGGCACGGTTGCAGAACTCATCGCTGCAATAAGTTTAGCTCCGTGGCGTATAATCCCTGCACGTTCCACCTTTGTACCAATCATGAAACCTGGAACATCAGCAAGAAACAGTAATGGAATATGGTATGCATCACAAAGCTGAATGAACTTGGCACCTTTGTCCGCAGAATCTACAAATAGTACGCCGCCCTTCACTTTTGGCTGATTTGCGATGATTCCCACCACCTTGCCATCCATTCGGGCAAAACCTGTTATCAACTCAGGTGCGAAAAGTTTCTTGATTTCAAAGAAACTGTTTGCATCAATAAGCTGATCTATCGCTTCATACATATCAAATGGAGCATTTTGATTTACAGGGATGATATCCGTTAGCGCCCTGCCCTCTTGAGGACTTACGGGATCCACTTCTTTCGTCTTCTCTTGGTAACTGCCAGGAAAATATCCAAGATACTTTCGGGCTTGCTGAATTGCTTCTTCCTCTGTAGCAGCGAGAACATCTCCACAACCACTCACAGAGCAGTGCATTCTGGCTCCACCCATTTCTTCAAGTGTTACCTTTTCTCCAATGACCTTCTCAGCCATACGAGGAGAGCCCAAGTACATGGATGCATTTCCATCTACCATGACCACGATGTCACAGAAAGCCGGAATATATGCTCCTCCAGCAGCGGATGGACCGAACAACAGACAAATCTGTGGGACCATTCCAGAAAGCTTCACTTGGTTATAAAAGATCTTCCCTGCTCCACGTCTGTTTGGGAACATATCTAGTTGGTCTGTAATTCTCGCTCCGGCAGAGTCAACTAGATAAAGAATCGGAACCATTAGTTTTTCGGCTGTTTCTTGAATTCTAATAATTTTTTCTACCGTTCTTGCTCCCCATGAACCTGCTTTTACAGTAGAATCATTGGCCATGACACACACTGTTTGACCATTTATTTTTCCTATTGCCGTTACAACACCATCAGCTGGGAGACCCTTTGCTTTATTATTGGCAAAAAGTCCATCTTCTTCGTATTGTCCGTTATCAAATAAAAGAGCAAGGCGATCACGAACAAATAATTTGTTTTGTTCTTTTAATTTCTCGTGATACTTCTCACTTCCGCCGCTCTTGATTGTTTCAACCGTTTCTTGAAACTCTTGTTCTAAATCATTGGTGGTTTTTATCATCTTAATCCCCCGCTTTCTTCTCAACGTTGTAAAAGACTATTCCAACTCCAGTAACACATCTCCATCATTTACGAATTCCCCTTCTGCTGTTGAAATGGATGCTACTTTGCCGTCCATCATCACTTCCACAGGGATCTCCATTTTCATTGATTCTAAAATGATAACTGTTTGACCAGCTGTTACTTCGTCGCCCACTTCCACTAACACTTTCCAAACTGTACCTGCCATTGCCGCTTCTACTTTTTTCATCTTAATTTCCTCCCAATCTCTTGTTGTATTGATTTTAAGTTGTAATTGGATTCATCGATTGAATGAAACCTGTATGATATTGACCCGAGACAAATTCATCCGTCTCAATGGCACGAATTAAAAACGGAAGATTCGTTTTTATCCCTTCTACCGAAGCAGCCGTTAAATATTCTTTAGCCCTTTCAATTGTCGCTTCTCTTGTATCACCTGAAACGATTATTTTAGCAATCATAGGGTCATAAAATGGTGTTACCTTTAAATCTGGACCATATCCGCTGTCCACTCTGACTCCTTCTTCACTTGGAAGGTGCCATTTAGTAATGAGCCCAGGTGAAGGAAAGAATTTGACTGGATCTTCTGCATATAAGCGAAATTCTATTGCATGTCCATTGCTTGTGATTTCATCTTGTTGCAATGGAAGCTTTTCCCCGGCCGCCACCTGAAGCTGCCACTCTACAAGATCAAGGCCGGTGATGCATTCAGTTATCGGATGCTCAACTTGAAGTCTTGTATTCATTTCAAGGAAATAGAAGTTTTCCTCTTCATCCATGATAAACTCAACTGTTCCTGCATTTTTATAATCTACTTCTTTGGCAGCCAAAACAGCTGCTTCACAAATTTTCTTTCGAGTCTCTTCACTCATAGCAGGACTTTGCGCTTCTTCAATTACCTTTTGATTCCGTCTTTGAACAGAACAGTTCCTTTCAAACATATGTACGACATTTCCATGGGCATCTCCGAAGATTTGCACCTCTATATGCTTGGCATTCCCAACGTATTTTTCAATAAACATATCTTCATTTTTAAAATAAGCTTTCGCTCGTTTCTTGGTCTGCTCGAAGGTATTTTCAATATCCTCTCTGTTTTCACAGCGGTGCATTCCAATTCCACCGCCACCGCCACTGGCTTTTAACATAACAGGGAAACCGATTTTCTCTGCAAGAACCAACGCTTCCTCTAATGATTCAACAGGCTGCTCAGAGCCAGGAACGACAGGGACGCCAGCTTTAATCATGGCTCTGCGAGATGATAATTTATCTCCCATTAATTTGATGACGTCTACACTTGGACCAATAAATGTCAGTCCTACATCATGGAGCGCTTGTGCAAACTCCCCATTTTCCGATAAGAAACCGTACCCTGGGTGGACACCATCCACGTCTTCTTCTTTCGCGATTTCCAAAATCCGTTCTACATTTAAATAAGATTTTTGAGGCGGGGCCTCACCTACATGTCTTGCTACTGTCGCTTGCTGAACATATGGCAAATCTTTATCAGCGTCCGAATATATAGCAACTGTTTCTACCTCTAATCGTTGACATGTTCGTATGATTCGTTCTGCAATTTCTCCTCGATTAGCAATCAGTATTTTTTGCATGGAGTAATCCCCTTTCTAAAGAACTTGCAATTTAAATCCCTAACAAACTACTATTTCTACATAATTCCTCGATTTCCTTCTTTAATTGCAAGCGCTTTCTAAAATTATTGCAGAATTTTTTGTTTTTTTGTTATATAATTAATATTAAAATAAACCATTCTGCTTAATATGTATAGTGGTAAGCGCTTAAATTAGAGATATTCAAGGGGGAAATGTACATGACTGTTAAAAAACTATCAATTAACTATAAAACACTGGAAGAGTTCAAACAGTTTAGGGAATACGGCATACAGGAACTATCTATGTTGGAAGATCTCCAAGATAACATTATCGAAAATGACAGCGAATCACCATTTTACGGTATTTATTATGGTGAAAAACTTGTGGCAAGGATGAGCCTGTACCGAGTTTCCAAAGAGCTTGATAAATATTTTGAACCTCGTCAAGATTATTTAGAGTTATGGAAATTAGAAGTATTATCAAACTACCAGCGTAAAGGTTTTGGAAAAGAACTGGTTGATTTCGCAAAAGGTTTTGGACTTCCAATCAAAACGAACCCCCGTGTGAAATCAGCTGACTTCTGGAATCGCATGGGGTTCACCTCTGTGCATTATGATGTGGAACGCGACCTAGGGGAAAACCCGCTTGTGTGGTATCCAGAAGGAGTCAAGGCTCAAGAAAGACTCTCCACTAAAGAGGAAACAACCGATTAATTAAAAAAAGGTAATTGCCTCAACCCAGGCAATTACCTTTTTACTTTGGTTTAAATTAATTTCTTCCCATTTGCACCTGTTTTTTCAAGCTTTCCAATTCGTCCAATAACTTGACGACCAGTTCATCACTTTTAAGCAGCTCCTCATTCAACAACACAATCGTTTCATTTTTCCATTGAAAGGGGTCTACATTTTCAGGTGTCCGAGGTAGATTTTCATAAACATCTCCATTGCTGAATTCATTTGCTTTAAAATAGATAACCACTTCACAGCCAAGGTCACCAATGGCTATCCGTTTTTTCAAATCAACTTTCCCGTAGCCAAACTTTCGTGAGGCAATACCCCCAAAAACACTAGAAGTCATATTACAAAGATGTGGAGCATCCTTTACCATTTCGCCAAAAGGACAGCGGTTCGCTTTTACAATGACATACTCAGGAGTAATGGATGAGACATAGAATTCCCCACCAATGGAATTTTTCAATTCTACAATCACTTCTGCATATTTGTTTACAGACCAATCATCTTCTCTGTTACCATAAAAGTCCTCGATCCATTCCCCTGTTCTCAATCCTATTTGGCGAATATATTCTCCGGCTGTTTCCCCCACAGTCTTTTCATGGATAAATGCATATTGCGTAATTAGTTTCGAAAGAAATATCGAGCCAGTCAATCGTGTTTTAGTGCTCATTACTCTCTTCCTCTCCTATAAAAATCTTTGTTTCATTTCCGGATTGGGCAACATACATTCGTCTTTCTTTCCGAACCATCTATATCGATTTTTCGCAACAAAGGAATAAACTATATCTCTTAAAGGTTTAGGTATAATGATCAATGGATAGAAAAGCTTCCACGCGCCATCTAATTTTTTTGCCACTTTTAAAGCCGCTGTCGACTTTGTATATAATTTCTTGCCTTCAACATAATAAAAGCTATCAAACTGGTCCAAAGGGAGAGAGTGCTCCAATAAGATGGTTTGTCCCACTTCAGATTGAAGCGAAGCAAATTTAAAAGTAGCGTTTTGATCACGTTTTATCACAAAAGTCACCATTGAATTACACAAATTACATACCCCATCAAAAAGAAGGACAGGGTGCTCAGTATTAATTTCAGGCATGATACCTCCCCTTTCAGGAACCATCCAGATCATTCCATTCCATTACTTCTTCATTATACAACTAATAATTTAATATGTATTCTTTTAACTATAATTATTATTAACTAACGGAAAAAACCACCCTAGTTAAGGATGGTCTCAAGCTTAAGGTGCTATTTTTCCACTCTCTCCAAATTTCCGTTACGATCCATTTGGAATTTCACTTTTTTGTTTTTTTCATCATCCTGCAGTACGACCATTTTCCGGGCACGCTCCATAATTTCGATTAAAGCCCGATAATCTTCTTCTACCAAATTCATGGATGATTCCAGTTCCAGCTTAGCCTCTGCTAGATGTTTAATGTCCGCTTCTAGCTGTTCCACTTTCTTTTTTAAGCTACAATTCTCTTCTTTGATTTTTGTATATTCATTTTCTAGTTGCTCCAGATGGTTCAAATAACCGATCACTGCCGATATTGTCAGGTTATCACCTGCATACAATTTATTATTAATTGCATTATAAGTATTTTCAAAGGCAACCGGCTGTGGAGCAGCTTGCTCTTTCTTTAGCTCTTTACGTTGTTTCTTTGCCAGTTCAATTCCTGTTGCATATTGTTTTCTCACATAAGAATTCCACCTGAAACCACATGCAGCAGATGTTCGAGAAAGCTTTTTCCCCACTTCCTCAAACGCAGTCAATTGGGTGCCACCTTCTCTTATATATCGTAAAACCACTTCCGCCAACAATAAATCTTCATCTTGAGTCCAAGCATCTTGACGAACAGTAGACATATTGCTATCCCCCTAACACACTTTTTTACCCTATACATATGCGTGTAATAGAAAAGATAGACTAAACGTTATGTAAAATGCCCTATATTCTCTTATTTTTTCTTGTTTTCTAGAAACGCTTTTACGGCATCGTGATGTTCATCTTGTTCCCAAAGGATAGAACATTGCTCTATCTCAGCTAGCATTCTTTCTTTTAAAGCTGACTGTTCCCACTTTGATATGAAACTTTTTTTATAGCTTCTTAATACTGCGGAAGAAACTGCAATCTCCTCTCGTAATGACCGGGAATCAAAAAATGAGACTGCTTTTTGGATAAAGCCTAACTCCACTGCTTCACTTGCTGTATATGTACTTGCTGACGACAGCATTTTAATCGCACTCGCATGTGGCACCTTTTCCATTAACATGCTCGCTCCTCCCCAACCTGTGGTTATGCCCAGTCTTCCCTGAACAAATCCGAGCTTTGCATGAGAAACAGCCCAGCGCTGATCACATGCCGACGCAATTTCACATCCTCCCCCAATTGCTGTACCATTTATTAAAGCAACGGTTGGCACCGGCAAGGTCATGAGATTATATAATATTTCTCCCATTTTTGAAAGCATGCTATAGGCTTCTTCTTTTGTATGTAATGCGTGAAATACGGATAGGTCCCCACCGGAGCAGAAGGATTGATTTCCATTTCCCGTGATGATGAAAGCTCTTATGGCATGGTTTTCTCTTACTTGCTTTAGTGAAGATTTTAATTCGTTCATGACATCATAATCGATGGCATGTCGTTTGTCTGGACGGTTGATGGTAAACCAGAAGAATTGGTCTTCATCTATGTGAGTGTGGACTTTCGTATCTGTCATTATTTTGCGGACCACCTTTTTTGGAGTATTGTGTTTATTTTAACTTATTTATTGGCGGGTGTGGGGAATATTTGTAGTCACTTAGAAAGGAAGTCAAATAAAAAAAGCACAAGGCATCAGCCCTATGCTTTTTTTATTATTTATTTACTACTTCTTTCCCTTTGTAAGTACCGCATGCCGGGCATACACGGTGTGATAATTTCTGTTCACCGCAGCTTGGGCATTCTACCATACCAGGAACTTGTAGTTTAAAGTGTGTACGACGCTTTCTTTTTACAGTTTTAGACGTTCTTCTGAAAGGTACAGCCATTCTTCCCACCTCCTTAAAAAATGAGCATCTACTACATCATGTAATGTCTACTCTTTGTCTTTCTCAAAAAACTTAGCCAGTCCTGCAAGTCTTGGATCCACTTTTTCCTGTGTTTCCTCTTCTGAAATGACGCCCCAGTCTTTACCGGATTGGGGAGCTGCCTCTTCCTTATCGGGAGAGTCACTGAACACTTGCATCGGCACTTCGAGGATAATCGCTTCTCGAATAATTGGAATTAAATCGACAACGTCTCCTTCGACCGTATGCAACTCTTCTTCGTCTGTTTCATACTCGTCAGGCTGAAAAAGATAAGTTTCAGTTGTTTTTATCGTAAAAGGATAGTCCACATCAACCAACGTACGTGAACATGGTAAAACCATACTACCTTCCACAGTTAGATGAAACGTAGCTTTTTTTGAACTTAAATCAGCTCTTCCAGTTACGTGAACTGGTTTGACAGATCGAATTTCACTATGTGCCGTAATTTCACTTACATCAACTGTTTCATCGATTTCTAAACCTTTATGTTGTAACTGATTTAACTGGAATAATGTCCATTTCAACAAGATATTCACCTCAAGGCAACAAAAGTAATTATAGCTTTCGCATGTTTATTTGTCAATATTTTTTCTTTACACTATAATTATAGACATAATAACGTATTTTGAACAAGTATCCAAGTAAATAATTGAAGAATGAAATATAGTTGGAGTGGGTGTGAGATGAAATCCTTAGGTGTAATTGTGGAGTACAACCCTTTTCATAATGGGCATTTGTTTCATTTGACAGAATCAAAGAGACTTACAGGTGCAGAAGTTGTTATTGCTGTAATGAGTGGACAATTCCTTCAACGGGGAGAACCTGCACTTGTTTCCAAGTGGACCCGAACAAAAATGGCCCTTTCTAACGGCATTGACATTGTCGTGGAGTTGCCGTACGCATTTGCTACCCAGAAAGCAGAAGTTTTTGCTAGTGGTTCCATCTCTATTTTGTCTGGATTAAAATGCGATAATGTTTGCTTTGGTAGCGAACAGGGAAATATTCAGGATTTTGAACGTACCATTCAATTGATGAACGAACATAAAGAAACATATGATACGTTTGTTCAAGAATTTATCGCACAGGGGTACAGTTTTCCAAAAGCCTCTTCCTTGGCCTTCTTAAGGTTGACAGAAAACAAGGAAAAAGTTTTAGATCTGACGAAACCAAATAACATCCTTGGGTTTCATTATGTGAAAGCGATACAAGAACAAAAAAGTTCTATGCGACCTTGTACGATTGAACGAACCGGTGCAGGCTATCATGATCCTGAATTCAATGATTCTCCCATTGCTAGTGCAACAAGCATAAGGAAACATCTTTTTGACAATAGCGGGAACATTGAGAAGGTCCAAAGGTTTGTGCCTGAACCTACTTATGATCTGTTAGGCCACTATAAACAGCATGTAGGTAGTTTTCATCAATGGGAGGATTATTTCACCCTCCTTAAATATCGCATTCTCTGTAGTACCCCCTCAGAGCTCTCAGCGATATACGAAGTCGAAGAAGGTCTCGAACACAGGTTAATACATACGATGAAAGAAAGTTCCTCCTTCCATGAATTTATGACAAAGTTAAAAACAAAAAGATACACGTGGACAAGACTGCAGCGTATGTGCACGCATCTTCTTACCAATACGAAGAAAGATACAATGCTGCATGTTTCCGCTTCTAAGCAAAGTGAGTATATTCGTTTGTTAGGGATGTCAAAGCGTGGACAGGCCTATTTAAAGCAAATTAAAAAAGCAGTGGAAATCCCCATACTTTCTAAAGTTTCTGGTGTGGAAAATGAAATGCTTGATATGGATATTCGAGCAACAAATACTTATGCCATGAAGTTTCAAGAGCCTGCTCGGAGTGATTGGATGTTGCAGGAGTTCTCCAAACCGCCTATACGCTACGATGAAACAGAAGCTAGGTTCATCTAAGAAAAACCGGGCAAAAATCGCCTGGTCCTTTTTAGTTACTTGGTAATGCTCCGCTGTTGATTGGAGCGTTAGCTGAGACTCGTACGGGGGAGTAGCGACAATGTTGAGACCCCGCAGGGCGTAGCCCGAGGAGGCTCAAGGTCGCCCCGTGGAAATCGAAGCCGTTTGCGGAAATCAACAGCGGTGGTTTAATAAAATCTAACATCAAAGACTTTTTCAGTGGCCATAAGCGTTGTGAGGAGGCTTACGGGCCGCCCGCAGACAAGCGAAGCGCATGGAACGGAAATCAACAGGATTTTATACTTCCTTATCTTTAAAAAAAGAAAAACGCCTCATCCAAAAAATGGTGAGGCGTTTTCCCTTTATTCACTTTTAGTTTCCAACTGCTCCAAATACTCAACCGCATCTTCAAATGTATCTACAGGTACAATTTTCATGGATGTGTTAATATCTTCTGCTGTTACAAGAGCTTCTTGATAATTGGAGCCTTCTACACCTTTTTCATTCGGCGCAAAGAAAATATCAACTCCTGAGTTATCGGCTGCAACAATTTTCTGGGAGATGCCGCCGATTCGGAGCACTTCTCCTTTTTCATTGATTGCTCCTGTGCCTGCGATATCATAGCCTTTGGAAATGTCTTCGTCTAGAAGTTGGTTATATATTTCCAAGGAGAACATTAAACCTGCTGATGGCCCTCCAATTTGTGCAGAATTTATGGTAATAGGTGGATCCATCGTAATTTCGTAATCAGTCAATAAACTGATTCCAAGGCCAGCACGGTCTGGATCTTCCGGATGCTCTCCTAATGTAATGGAAGTTGTTTTTTCTTCCTCGTCTCGATCATAAGTGAGCTCTATTGTGTCTCCGATGGATTTTTCCCCGACCACTTCCATCAGTTCCTCTGCTGTAGCTGTTTCTTTCCCATCAATATGTGTAATACGGTCGCCAATATCTAGCTTACCTTCAGCTGCTAGTCCTTTTTTTACACTAAAAACATATACTCCCTTAGAAACAAGTTCGACCTCTTTACCGGCCTTCTCATAAGCTATTTTTATAGCTGTTTCCTTGGAACTTTCCATCATATGTAACTGGCGGTAGTTATACTCTTCATCCGTTTCATCCTCAGCACGGATCTGGTTAATAGGGAAGATATTTTGGTATTCGCTTACTTTTGCAAAAGCATACGTAAAAATGTTGGCCTTTCCCATTTTAACCGTGGTCAGCATAAAGCTTCCTTCGTCTTCATCCCCGCCTTCTACAGATACAAGCGGTCTTAATTCCTGTGCATCACCTGGACGTGTTACATAATAAGGCAATGTCACAAAATTCAAGACCACCGCCAGCACTATCCCAATTAGCAGGGACCTCATAAAATATCTACTTTTCATGTTGCTGTTTCTCCTTCCACTCCTCTATCGTCTTCTTAATATAGGGAATTTGCAGTCTAGTTGCTTCTTCACCGATTCGGATAATTTCCTCAATGTTGGTAAATGCCCGTGAACTGTAATGAGCAACAGCAGGTCTAATCATGACATCAGCCTCAGTTTCACTTCGTTTGACCAACTCATTTTGCATAATATCAATTGTTTGCAAAATAACATCGAAAATCGAGTCAACCGGTTCATTCGTTTTGACTTGCGAAACGTCTATTGCTATAACGATATCCGCACCCATTTCTTTTGCTACGCTAGCAGGAACACGGTCTACCACTCCACCATCGACAAGCAAACGGCCATTTACCTTTTCAGGTACAAAAATTCCAGGAATGGAAATACTTGCCCTTACGGCATCCGATATAGGCCCGCTCGTTAAAACTACTTTCTCCGCCTTTTCCAGATCTGTCGTAACGATGGAAAGGGGGATGTCTAATTCTTCAATGTTTTTGTTTTGAGTGAACATCCGGATAAGTTCCTTCACCCGGTTTCCACTTACAAATCCCATTTTCGGTACAGTAAAGTCTAAGTAATACTTTCGTTTAAATGCAGTGGCAATTTTATAAAGGCGGTCCATATCATGTCCCATTGCATAGAAGCTTCCTACAAGTGCCCCCATACTGCTTCCGGCGATAAGATCCACGCTTATATTTTCTTCTTGCAATACTTTCAGTGCGCCAAGGTGTGCAAAACCCCGTGCCCCACCAGATCCCAATGCTATTCCTACTATAGGTTCCTTCAAGTTATCACCTCAAGCTGTGTACAGCCACCTAAGCTTTACAGCAACCAAATTATCAAGTCCTATACCATTATCCTTTGATTCCTCTAATTTATCATACGCTAATCCTTTTTCTTGGTGAACAAACTGTGAAGACTTGGGTCATTTTAGGTTCTATTCCACCATCCCTTTTACGTATATTGAAAGGTAAGGTGACGGGACAAACCTGGTTGCCAATCAAGGGGTAATTATTATTATTCTAACAAAAACCCATTCATTCTTGTACAAAAAAGAAATGGAGAGCTAATTCTTAATTTGAAATAGTGGATATATTACTTGTTTTTTATGCTTATGAAGGGGGTTAATCGGTTGGACTATTCGAAAGTCAAGACAGTTATTTTTGCTATTATTATTTCCCTGCTTACACTATCCCTTATTCTTAACCCTCAAGCTTCTTTTCAAGCAAGTGTAAGGGGACTTAATATGTGGTGGGATATAGTATTCCCCTCTCTTTTACCTTTTTTGATAATCAGTGAACTGCTGATCGGATTTGGGGTTGTGGCTTTTATCGGCGTTATACTAGAGCCATTAATGCGACCACTCTTCAGGGTGCCTGGAGTCGGAGGTTTTGTATGGGCAATGGGAATGGCGTCGGGTTATCCTTCTGGAGCGAAATTAACAGTGAGACTGCGTCAGGAAAACCAAATTACACAAATCGAGGGCGAACGCCTTGTTTCCTTCACCAATTCATCAAATCCACTATTTATTTTTGGTGCTATAGCTGTTGGCTTTTTCCACAATCCTAAGGTCGGGATTATACTTGCTGCGGCCCATTATTTAGGAAATATCTGTGTCGGTTTAATTATGCGATTTTATGGTCCTTACTATGTTTCCAAGCGTCAAGAAGACCTTTCTAGAACCCCTCAAAAAGTTTCCATCAGAAGAGCCTTTTCTGAATTACACAAAACGCGTCTAAAAAACAATAAGCCTATTGGCAAGCTACTTGGAGATGCGGTATTGTCCTCTGTTCAGACACTATTAATGGTGGGGGGATTCTTGATCCTCTTTTCGGTGTTAAACAGCATGCTTTCCTTATTTTCCGTTACAGCAATACTTGCAGCCATTATCAGTGTTTTACTTGGAATTTTCGATATTTCAAAAGATCTTAGTTATCCTCTCATTTCAGGCCTGTTTGAAATAACGCTTGGCGGAAAACTGACAAGTGAAATTTCAGGGGTCAGTCTAATGGAACAGATTATCGTGACAAGCTTTTTCCTCGCTTTCAGTGGATTTTCCGTTCAAGCACAGGTTGCAAGCATTCTGGCGGAGTCTGATATTCGCTTTAAACCTTTTTTTCTTGCCCGTATCCTGCATGGTATCTTTGCAGCAGTCATTACTTTTATTCTATGGCACCCGTTAAATCAAAAGTTAAAAGGGTTTGAAACAGCTGACGGAGAGCTTCCTGTCTTTTCACCATATTTGCCTGAAGGTTTTTGGGAAACCGCCTTTGGTCTGTTTCAGACATATGGTCCGATATTTACGATTACAATGTTATGGATATACCTGTTGCTTCTGTTAAGAGGAGCAGTTAAAAACGAACATGCTTAAATTAAGACAAAGAAAAAAGCTCTTATGAAAATTAAATAAATCTTTCATAAGAGCTTTTAGTTTAATCTTTATTAGTAAACTTTTTTTTCAGTTCCGCTTCCACTGTCGGCGGAACTAATTCTGAAACGGATCCATTGTATTTCGCTACTTCCTTCACAATGCTTGAACTTAAAAATGAGTACTGGTTGTTGGTCATCATGAATAATGTTTCAATACTTTCATCTAACACCCTGTTCATAGATGTAATTTGCATTTCATATTCAAAATCAGAAACAGCACGCAATCCTCTGACTATAGAACTGGCATTCTTGCTGTGTGCATAATCAATAAGCAAGCCATGGAATTCTTCTACTTCTACATTTCCAAACTCTTTAGTCACCTGCTTGATCATATCAACCCGCTCATCAACAGTAAATAGTGGTTTTTTAGATGAGTTGTTCAATACACAAACATACACCTTATCAAATACTTTTGAAGCTCTTTTGATGATATCTAGATGCCCAAAAGTAACCGGATCAAAACTTCCCGGACAAACTGCTACACTTGCCACGTCATTCTCCCCCTTTTTCTCCACTGCTATGGTGGTAAACGGAGATGACCGTCAACCCATAGACTTCCTTTCTTGTTCTTTGAAACGCACCAAGTATTTCAGGCAACTCCACTTCGTTGCTATGTTCTGCCATAATTAGTCCGTTTTGTTCCAGAAGATCAAAATCGCTTATTTTATGTATCAATTCTTCTAAGTTATGTTTCTTATACGGGGGATCTAATAAGATTAAGTCAAATTTGATTTCACGCTTTTTTAAAGCGTTTAATGCTCTGACAGCATCGTTTCGATAAACTTCAACCTGCTCCCCTACTTGAAAAGTTTCTATATTCTGCTTGATTGTCTGGATGGCTTTTCCATCCTTGTCGACAAAAATCACCTTGTCCACTCCGCGGCTTAACGCCTCTATACCGAGAGATCCGCTCCCGCCAAACAGGTCAAGCGCCAAACCTCCGTCAAAATAAGGACCGATCATATTAAACACGGACTCTTTCACTTTATCTGTCGTCGGTCTCGTATTCATTCCCGGAACCGCTTTCAATTGTCGACCTTTCCATTTCCCTGAAACTACTCTCATATTCTCACCATACTTTGTTTCTAAATTACCAATCAACAATATCCTATCATATTCGACATGAATTTCAAAAGCATTTCTCGGGCGCAATTTAGTTTTATCAATTGTGTATAGCATTACACCTTTTGGTTCATACTTATTGTTAACAACATCCTTTCGTGTGATGTTGTTGCCAACCGCGGAGAAGACTTACGTTTCCCCATAAGTTCTTCCTCCGGTTTCTCCTCTCCCTTTGCCTTCTTAACCTTGATTAGTTTCAAGGGATGGAAGGACCCTGCCCGGACATCCGAGCAGGGTTTTTTTGTGGGATCTATTATACAACGCTGTTGATTTCCGCAAATGGCTTCGCTTTCCTAGGGGCGCTGCTGGAGCCTCCTCGGCTGCGCCTGCGGGGTCTCCACCTAGCGCTATCTCCCTCAGGAGTCTTCGCCTTTTGCTCCAATCAACAGCTAGAAACCGGCTCATTACCATACCAGAATTTAGTCCAGTAATTTATGTCGGCATGTCGAGATCAAACACATTCTCATTTGTCTCACATTGGTATAAACATAGTTCTCCCCATTCGTCCTGGTTCAGGATGCCCTTCTCTGAAACATAGCCTTCTAATTCTTCGAGACTGCTTTCTTTTAATTCTTTTTCTTCTTCCTTGGTTAAGAGACCTTCTTGAACAAGATAGTATAAAATCCCTGTTACCAACATCCCTTTAATAGGTAGACCCTTATTGGACGGGGAAACATTCTTCCCGTAAAAATGGTCATGAATATACAAACTGATCAAACCTGCTATTAGAATCAAGGTGAACCAAAGCATCGGCATACCTCCTTCAAGCATTATATTCTCTTCAATTTTCAAATGGAACATGGTAAAGTATGTTTGAGTAAAGCACGTTGAGAGGAGAAATAACATGATACAACGATTTATAGAACTCGGGGAAGGCTACTCTGATATATATGAACTTATGGAGCTCGCAAGAAGTAATAAAAATAGACTGCAGCATCTTATCATGCTCCATACAGTGAAAAATGAACGAAAATTATCATCTTTTGTTGTTGTCATGAAACCAACAAACCCTGGTGATTTCCAAGCTCTTTACATCAGTTTGGAAGGAATTCCGAACCACCAATTCCAACGGAATAAACGCGCTGATCTTTTTCAAGCTTTGGCAACAGAGTTAGATAAGGAAATCATTCAATTCGAAGTAAAACCTACTGAAGTCTTCGCAGAAAAAGAGCTTTACTTTCAATATTTAATTGGAATTTTGCGGTTAAATCATTATATTCCCGCTTTAAGGTAATCATGAAACATATCAGTGTCGGACATCTTTAGTTAATAAAAAAAAGCAGTACAAAACCTAATTACTTAAGTTTGTACTGCTTTTTTTTATAAGCCCATCTTATAGTCATACTCTTTTGCTTTGTCCGGTCTGGAGTTTTCATAATGAGTTTTAATGGAAGGCTTATGAGAAACTTCTACCTTTTTTACATACGATTGCCTATTTAGCTTTTCCACTAATACTTCCGTATCCTCACTGTTACAGTAGAACAGAACATATTTCAATTTTTTTGATATATAGATGACATTTCCATAGCGCCTAAGCAGCTTGGCTTGCTTCAATGAATGGAGCCACACTACAATGCCTTGTCTTTGTGATAGCATATAATTTACCCCTTTAAGAAGATTAATCCACGTTTTTATTATAGTTTAGCATGAATGGAAATATTATGACATACTTTAAACTCACCTATTGGGGAATATTTCGATCATTAACATAGAAAGAAAGGGCGTTTTCCATGGAGCTGGAACAGATTTGGAATGTTTTTTTAGAGGAACTAGATAAAAATGATATAGTCATTTGCTGTTTCAGAAAACATGTAGCTGGTATTCCTTTTCTATATATAGAGGTTGATCCTGATCATATTTCTGGTTGGGAGGAAAAAGGAAGATCTTTTATTGGAGTTTGTTCTAAAGTAGCGATGCATAAGAAGAAAGTAACGGTGGAGACGCATTTTGTGCGAAGAGATAAAGGCCTTTTTGTTTACAGACACCGCTTTTATGTACCTCAAGAAAAGATGTTCTGTTGTGGCAACCTTTGTGATGATTGTATTCGGTTAAGAGTTAAATAAGTTAGATCCTTTAACGCCGCTGTTGATTTCCGCAAAATGGCTTCGCTTTCCTAGGGGCGGTGCTTGAGCCTCCTCGGCTTCGCCGAGGCCACTGAAAAAGTTCTTAATTTTAGATATTGTTAAGACACCGCTTTTGATTTCCGCAAATGGCTTCGCTTTCCGCGGGGCGACCTTGAGCCTCCTCACTTCGTTGCGGGGTCTCAACAATGTCGCTTCTTCCCCCGCTGGAGTCTACGCCATTTGCTCCATTCAAAAGCTAAAAATTGAATGTACAATTCGTACTTAA
>NZ_ACPC01000013.1:0-104133 GCF_000175075.1 Bacillus sp. m3-13 | reverse complement strand
CTCTGACGGGCGGCTTTTATATAGAGAAGAAAGTGTGGGAACCTGTTGATTTCCGTTTCGGGCGCTTTGTTTGCCTGCGGGGTCTTCCCTGTCCCTTCCTCCCGCGGGCGTCTGCGCGCCTTCCACTCCAATCAACAAGAAGGTTTCATTAATTTAAGGGTCTATGAAAAAGCATCTAACCGAGTTAACGGGATAAGCATTAACGTTACATCTACTCAATTTTCAGCTGTGGATTGGAGCAAATGGCGAAGACTCCAGCGGGGGAGTAACGGTAGATTGAGACCCCGCAACGAAGTGAGGAGGCTCAAACACCGTCCCGCGGAAAGCGAAGCCATGTGCGGAAAGTAACAGCGGTGGATAACCAACCAACAAATATTTTTTAAGTATAAAAGAACCTAAGGTGGTTAGATGTTTTCTCTCATTCTCGCTTTTCCCCCAAGTCAAGAAAAAAACTTGACATTCCATATCCCAACCTGTAAAATAAGCTATTGTAAAGGCATTTCACTTAACAAGGGAGAGTGAAGAGGATGCTTGAAAAAACAACGAGAATGAACTATCTTTATGATTTCTATCAGTCGTTGTTAACACCAAAGCAACGAAGCTATATGTCTTTGTATTACTTAGATGATCACTCCCTTGGTGAGATAGCAGAGGAATATAACATAAGTCGTCAAGCAGTGTATGATAACATAAAACGTACAGAACAGATGCTTGAGCAATATGAAGAAAAGCTTTTGTTATTTCAAAAGTTTCAAGAGCGGCAGACGCTTTTGCAGCAGATGAAGGATGAAGTCGAAAAAGCGGAAAGACCGCTTTACGGTCAGTCTCTTTTAGCGCTGATCGAGTCGCTTGAGAAATTAGATTAGGGGGCGGCATACATGGCATTTGAAGGTTTAGCCGACCGTTTGCAAAATACGATACAGAAGATCCGCGGAAAAGGTAAGGTAAGCGAACAAGACGTTAAAGAAATGATGCGTGAAGTTCGATTGGCATTGCTTGAAGCGGATGTTAACTTCAAAGTAGTGAAAGACTTTGTGAAACGCGTGAATGAACGTGCAGTTGGACAAGAAGTCATGAAAAGTCTTACACCCGGTCAGCAAGTAATTAAAGTGGTAAAAGAAGAACTAACCGCACTTATGGGCGGGGAGCAAAGTAAAATAGCTGTAAGCAGCCGACCGCCAACCGTTATCATGATGGTAGGTCTACAAGGTGCTGGTAAAACGACGACAACCGGAAAGCTTGCAAACCTATTGCGCAAAAAGCACAATAGAAAACCACTTCTAGTTGCGGCGGATATTTACCGACCGGCAGCGATTAAACAGCTTGAAACACTTGGAAAACAACTAAGCATGCCTGTATTCTCTTTAGGAGATCAGGTGAGTCCAGTTGAAATCGCAAAGCAAGCCATCCAAAAAGCGAAAGATGAGCACCATGATTATGTGCTGATCGATACTGCCGGACGTTTGCATGTGGATGAAAACTTAATGGACGAGTTAAAACAAGTAAAAGAAATCTCCAACCCGGATGAAATCTTCCTTGTTGTCGATGCAATGACAGGACAAGATGCTGTAAATGTAGCGCAAAGCTTCAATGAACAGCTTGGCTTGACTGGAGTTGTCTTAACAAAGCTTGATGGAGATACACGAGGTGGAGCTGCATTATCCGTTAAGGCGGTAACCAATACCCCAATCAAGTATATTGGTATGGGTGAAAAATTGGATGCCATCGAGCCTTTCCATCCTGAACGTATGGCCTCTCGTATTTTAGGTATGGGAGATGTGCTGACTCTTATCGAGAAAGCACAATCGAATGTAGATGAAGAGAAAGCCAAGGAGCTTGAACAGAAACTGCGTACGATGAACTTTACGTTTGATGATTTCCTGGAACAGCTTGGCCAAGTAAGAAACATGGGCCCGCTTGATGAAATACTGGGAATGATTCCTGGAGCCAACAAGATGAAGGGCTTAAAAAATGTCCAGGTGGATGAAAAGCAGATTGGTCACGTGGAGGCAATTATCCAATCCATGACCAAAGCGGAGAAAGATAATCCAGATCTAATCAACGCAAGCCGCAAAAAGCGGATAGCAAAAGGTAGCGGACGACCTATCCAGGAAGTTAACCGTCTACTCAAACAATTTGAAGAGATGAAAAAAATGATGAAACAGATGACAAGCATGCAAAAAGGAAAAGGTAAAAAAGGCGGCTTCAAATTCCCTTTCATGTAAGCATCAACAGCATTTTTTCTCTTAATAAATAAAGTGACAAGAAAAAACACTTTACAAACAAGTAACTACTTGTTATCATACTATCTTGTGTGAAATATTTTCGGAGGTGCTATATTAAATGGCAGTAAAAATTCGTTTAAAACGTATGGGTTCTAAAAAATCCCCATTCTATCGTATTGTAGTAGCAGATTCTCGTTCTCCTCGTGACGGACGTTTTATTGAAACAGTTGGAACTTACAACCCAGTATTACAACCAGCTGAAGTTAAAATCAATGAAGAACTAGCTCTTAAATGGTTACAAGATGGCGCGAAGCCTTCTGACACAGTTCGTAACCTTTTCTCTAACGAAGGTATTATGGAAAAATTCCACAATGCCAAATTAGGTAAGTAAGAGGCAAAATGACAGATCTAATCCAAACAATTGTGACGTCGTTAGTAGATCATCCAGAAAATGTAGAGGTTACGGAAAAAGAAACAGGTAATGTTCTTACGTACCAACTTACTGTGCATCAAGATGATTTAGGGAAAGTGATTGGCAAGCAGGGTAGAATTGCAAAAGCAATCAGGACAGTTTTGTTCGCTGCTGCTTCTCACGAGAATAAACGAGTACAATTAGAGATTATGGAGTAGGGGGAGGCTTTGATGCTTCCCCTTTTCTTATGGTTGAAGAATGATAATATTACTCAAAGTTTAGATTAAAGTGTTCCCTTAAAGGGGTACGCTATAATACATAGAACAGTCAGTTAAATACTGCGCGTGGAGGTGCATGGAATGTCAAAATGGTTCAATGTAGGTAAGCTTGTTAATACGCATGGGATAAAAGGTGAGGTGCGTGTGGTTTCCAGAACGGATTTTCCGGATGAACGTTATAAAAAGGGGAATCTTCTATACTTATTCTTGCCAAATGATAAGGAACCTGTAGAAGTTAAGGTGGCATCTAGAAGGGTACATAAATCCTTTGATCTTCTTACATTCGAAGGATTCCATAATGTAAACGAAGTGGAAAAGTTTAAAGGTGCGATTATTAAGGTTCCGGAAGATCAACTAGGGGAGCTTGAAGAAGGGGAATATTATTTTCACGAAATCGTTGGGTGTAAAGTCATCCTTCAGGAAACAATGGAGGAGATAGGCACCGTTAAGGAAGTACTGACACCGGGAGCAAATGATGTCTGGGTCATACAGGCAAAGAAAGGGAAGGATATCTTAATCCCTTATATCGATCAAGTAGTAAAGAAAGTGGACGTGCAGGAAAAAACAATCATCATAGAGCCATTAGAAGGACTGTTTTAAGATGAAGATTGATATTCTTTCCATTTTTCCGGAGATGTTTACAGGTGTTCTTGGATCTTCCATTCTGAGCAAAGCTGCGGAGAAAGGTGCCGTTCAATACAGTGTGACCGATTTCAGAGAGTTTGCGGACAATAAACATAAGACAGTCGATGACTATCCTTACGGAGGCGGAGCTGGAATGGTGCTCAAAGCCCAGCCGATATTTGATGCAGTATCATCTCTTACAGAGGAAAGCCAAACTGGTAATAAGCCGAGAGTTATTCTGATGTGTCCCCAGGGAGAGCGATATACGCAAAAGAAAGCAGAAGAACTGGCACAAGAAGAGCACTTGATATTCATCTGCGGTCATTATGAAGGCTATGACGAACGAATAAGAGAACATGTAGTTACAGATGAGATTTCCATTGGCGACTATGTTCTTACTGGCGGGGAACTTGCATCAATGGTTATTGTAGACAGTGTGGTTCGTTTACTTCCAGATGTATTAGGAAAAGCCGCTTCCCATGAACAGGACAGCTTTAGTACTGGACTCCTTGAGCATCCTCATTATACGAGACCGGCTGATTTTCGTGGCATGAAAGTGCCAGATGTACTTCTATCAGGAAATCATGCACATATTGAAGAATGGCGGACAAAAGAGTCCATCAGAAGAACTTGGAACAGAAGACCTGACTTATTTGATAAATATCCACTTACAGATCAACAACGAGCATGGCTCGAAGAAATAAAAAAAGAGGGCTAGGCATATTGATTTTATCTTTCTAATATGCTATTATACTCTTTGTGACTTAGCTATTGCTATGTCTAAAAACGATGTTCCGCTGCATCAAATAAGTATGGTATGAGCATCTGTGGAAAAGGAGCAGAAAACTATGCAAAAATTAATTCAAGATATTACTCAAGAGCAGTTGAAAACTGATCTTCCTTCTTTCCGTCCTGGTGACACTGTACGTGTTAACGTTAAGGTTGTAGAGGGAACGCGTGAGCGTATTCAGGTGTATGAAGGAGTAGTAATCAAGCGTCGTGGCGGCGGAATCAGCGAAACTTTCACAGTTCGTAAGATCTCTTACGGTGTTGGAGTTGAGCGTGCATTCCCACTTCATTCCCCTAAAATTGAGGGAATTGATGTAGTTCGTCGTGGTAAAGTACGTCGTGCGAAACTTTACTACCTACGTGCATTACGTGGTAAAAAAGCGCGTATCAAAGAGATTCGATAATCAAAGGGGGAGCTTGGAGACAAGCTCTCTTTTTTTACTAAAAAAACGGCTGCGCAATATCTTACGTTTTGTATAAACAAAAACAAGGTATATAATTGAAGTAGAATTACATATAAATTCTCATTTAAACAAGAGAACATTATGAAAACGGCGGAGGAACAGATATGGCACGTTCTAAAAATGAGCTATGGGAATGGGTAAAGGCCTTAGCAATCGCAGTAATTCTTGCAGCAGCAATACGCTATTTCTTTTTCGCACCGATTGTGGTAGATGGTGATTCCATGATGCCCACTCTGCATAATCAGGATAGAATGATCGTGAACAAGATCGGATATAAAGTTGGCGAACCAGAACGATTTGACATCGTTGTGTTCCATGCAACAGAAGATAAGGACTATATCAAGCGTGTCATCGGTTTGCCGGGCGACGAAGTGGAATACCGGGATGATGTCTTGTATATCAACGGAGAAGCATATGAAGAGCCGTATTTAGACAACTATAAAGCTCAGTATCCTGATGGTCCATTAACGGAAGATTTCACATTGGAAGAAAAGACAGGCCTTAAAGAAGTGCCAGATGGCCACCTTTTTGTAATGGGAGATAACCGCAGATTCAGTAAGGATGGCCGTCATATCGGAACAGTGCCACAAGAAGAAGTATTAGGCAAAACCAATATCGTCTACTGGCCGCTACCAGACCTAAGAATGGTAAAATAGAACCCTTGCTGTTGATTGGAGCAAAAGGCGAAGACTCCTCGAAAATGCTACGCATTTTTTTCGTTGCGATGTTTCGCTGTCGAAGCCTTCCTTGTCCTGAGGGAGATAGCGCTAGGTGGAGACCCCGCAGGCTTGCCGAGGAGGCTCACGTCAGCCCCTAGGAAAGCGAAGCCATTTGCGGAAATCAACAGCGGTGAATAACGAAATTTAAAATTAATGTTTTTCGCAAGGACTTCAGGAGGCAATTATCATGACAATACAGTGGTTTCCCGGGCATATGGCGAAAGCCCGCAGACAAGTAACAGAAAAACTTAAATTGATTGATATCGTCTATGAATTGGTAGATGCCCGCATCCCTGTTTCATCACGAAACCCTATGATCGACGAAATCATCTCCAATAAACCAAGAATCATCCTATTAAACAAAGCGGATATGGCAGATGCAAAAGTAACACGGGAATGGCTGGACTATTTTAATCTTCCAGGTTCATCAACTAAAGCGATTGCCATCGACTCCCAAACTGGTAAAGGGATTCAACAGATTGCCACATTATCAAAAGAGCTGTTAAAAGAGAAGTTTGATAAAATGCAATCTCGCGGAATCAGACCAAGAGCAATCCGGGCTTTGATTGTAGGAATCCCTAATGTTGGGAAGTCGACACTTATTAATAGGCTGGCAAAGAAAAATATCGCTCAAACAGGAGACAGGCCCGGTGTAACAAAAGCTCAACAATGGGTCAAAGTCGGGAAAGAATTGGAGCTGCTTGATACTCCCGGGATTCTCTGGCCGAAATTTGAGGATCAGGAAGTAGGCTACCGCTTAGCTACAACTGGCGCCATCAAAGATACCATTATCAATCTGCAGGATATTGCAGTATTTGCTTTAAGATTCCTGACGGCAGCCTATCCGGATAGATTAAAGGAGCGATACGGACTCGAGGAAATACCAGAGGATATTGTAGAACTCTTTGACGCAATCGGCTCAAAACGCGGATGTAAGATGAGCGGCGGACTGATTGATTACGATAAGACTGCTGAACTGGTTATAAGGGAGATCCGTTCTGAGAAGCTAGGCAAGCTTAGTTTGGAAAGGCCGGAAAAACTTTAGAAAAAGGCTGTCATCTGTACAGCCTTTTTCTTTTGGGGAAATGGAGTTAAAAAATATGGAAAAGAAGTCGATAAAAGACATAGAAAGATTGCTTGTTGGAATAAAGAGTGAAAACGACCCATTCCTCTTATCTATAAGAGAGGACCAGCGAAAAGGTGTTCAGACACTTTTGAAAAGGTGGGAAAAGAAAAGGTTGGAAACTCGGCAACTTCTCGAACAGTTTGAAGAGATGAAAAAATATGAACGTCCTCTTTGGGATAAAGGGTGCCGATATATTGCCGGCATAGATGAAGTGGGACGTGGGCCTCTTGCAGGGCCTGTGGTGGCGGCAGCTGTCATTCTGCCAGAGGATTTCCATCTGCCTGGACTGACTGACTCAAAGAAGCTTAATGCGCAGAAACGAGAACACTTTTTCCGCTATGTTAAAGAGCATGCTATCAGCTACGGTATAGGGATCATTGATTCAAGGGAAATTGACCAGGTCAATATATATGAAGCGACAAAGCTTGCGATGGTGCAAGCTGTGAAAAATCTTCATCATACACCGGAGCATCTGCTGATTGATGCGATGAAGTTGGATCTCGACATTGAGCAGACATCCATCATTAAAGGGGATGCAACAAGCATATCCATTGCAGCAGCGTCAGTATTGGCAAAAGAGACGAGGGATACATATATGAAAAACCTCGCTCAGGAATTTCCGGATTACGGGTTTGATAAAAATATGGGATACGGCACGCCAGAGCATCTTCTTGCTCTGCAAGAAACAGGGGTAACCCGAGAGCATCGTCAATCATTCTCGCCGGTAAAGGAAATGGTTGACTGAGATAAAAGGAGTACGCTATGAACCTATGGCAATTGATTCAGTCCAAAGTTCCTGAGTCGATGTTAAATAAAACATCTCTCGATAATCTATCCATAGCACCAGGAAGGGTGTTCAAAGCATTGGTAACAGAGCAGCTTCATGGTGCTCTTTTTGCCATTCAAAAAGGTGCAGTCTCTTCTAAGGCCGTCATACAGGGGGAAGTGAAGGTCGGGGAGGAATATCTATTCCAGGTTAAGAAGGGCCCGAAAGGATTGTTTTTGGTACCTACAGAAAAAATACCTACTGTCCCGAGAGCACTCCCAATACAAGTCGAAGCTAAAACTGGTGGAATGACGCCTGCCCGCCCTCCACAAACCCCCACCCCCTTACAAACGACGCAGGAGCGAATTCAGGCGATTGTTGCACAAAAAGGGGACAACATGCCTGCAACTACTGTAAAAGAACTTGTAGCAGTAATAGAACGCCTTCCAGCAACCGAAAAGGAGAAGGCTATCGAAATGCTGAAAGTTCTGGCTAAACAAAATGGCATCACGAACATTCCAGATAAGCTGCAAATGATGATAGGAGGTTTATCTGATAAAGAAACAACCATACAGACACTTACAAAAGTGGAAGCAAGCCTTCAAAAGATAACTCAACCAACGCCTGCCCAGGAAAAGCTCATGGAGGTTATTCAAAAGATGCAGCAGCCCCAAACACTACATACAAAAGCGGAAGCATTGCAATTTATCAGGCAGGCTGTGACGTTGCTCGGCCTCGACTTCGAAAAGGGCCTCAGTGACCTCATCCGGCAGGGGCAGCCCTTTTCTGAAGGAAAATTGGAACAGTTGAAGCCTTTAATGATGAATTATTTACAACAAGTGGCGACCCTTGAAGAGAAAGCAGCGGTAACACAACTCATCTCCAAATTGACAGGCTTTCAGTTGCTTTCAAGAGAAGAAGGCAATCTGCACCACATCTTTATACCAATTCCTATCAAAATGCATGAAGAAACGAAAGATTGGTATGTACATATAAGTTCAAAGAAAAAGAATGAAATGCTTGATCCTGATTATTGCAGGATCGTTCTTATGTTAGATTTGCCTGTATTTTCTTCTGTCATGGTAGATGTATTTGTACAACAGAAAGTGGTAAGCGTATCACTTCATCACTCCTATCCGTCAATGGAGAAGTTGGTGGAGAAAAGTGCACCACTTCTTAAGGAAAGTCTATCCGTTAAAGGCTTTAAGCTAAGTGCCGTTAAAACGGAGTGGAGGGAACACGAAGAAAACGATGGCGTACCTGTTGATTTTTTAAAGGTAATTCTGACTCCAAACGAGAAAGGGTTGGATATCAAAATATGAACAAGGAGCAAGATAAGAGAAAAAAAGCGGTTGCCATAAAATATGATCAAGCGAAAACAGTAGCGCCGGTTGTTAAAGCGAAAGGTGCAGGTATTATTGCAGAAAATATAATACAAGAAGCGAAAAAACATCAAATTCCACTCCAAGAAGACGGGGCACTTTTGGAGGTTCTGATGGAATTAGAGCTGAATGAGAGCATACCTGAAGAGTTGTATGAGGTGGTAGCAGAGGTTCTGGCATACGTGTACAACCTCCATGAAGAGGCGGAAAAGAATGTGAAAAACTCCACGTGAAAGTTTTTCAGCATAATGAAAGAAGATTGAATTATCTGTCAAATTTAGCTCGTTTTTGCGTCATAAGTTGTTTTTTTCGACATTATCAGATGTCAATCTATTAATTTTTTGAAAATAGTATAATATTTTTGCAGAAAGGTAGACATTTGTTGGCTCATTTAATAAAATGAAAGCGCAGTCTATTTTTAAATAATGTTCTGTTATACATAAGATTGGAGGATGGGAAATGAATATCCATGAATATCAAGGAAAAGAGATCCTCAGAAAATACGGGGTGGCTGTTCCAAATGGCCGTGTAGCGTTCACTGTTGAAGAAGCAGTAGAAGCTGCAAAAGAACTAGGAACAGAAGTTTGTGTTGTGAAAGCGCAAATTCACGCTGGTGGCCGCGGTAAAGCGGGCGGAGTGAAAGTTGCCAAGAACTTGGATGAAGTTCGTGAATATGCGGGAGAAATCCTAGGCAAAACGTTAATTACTCATCAAACGGGTCCAGAAGGTAAGGAAGTAAAACGCCTACTTATTGAAGAAGGATGCGACATCAAGAAAGAATACTATATTGGACTTGTATTAGACCGTGCAACTTCCCGAGTTGTCCTAATGGCATCTGAAGAAGGTGGAACAGAAATTGAAGAAGTGGCAGAGCAAACGCCAGAAAAAATCTTCAAAGAAGTGGTTGATCCTGTTGTAGGATTAACAGGGTTCCAAGCTCGTCGTATTGCATTCAACATCAACATTCCAAAAGAGTTGGTTGGACAAGCGGTTAAATTCATGATGAGCCTTTATACAGCTTTCGTGGAAAAAGACTGCTCCATCGCAGAAATCAATCCACTTGTTGTAACAGGTGACGCGAAGGTTATGGCTTTGGATGCAAAACTTAACTTCGACTCCAATGCACTATACCGCCACAAGGACATTTTGGAATACCGTGACCTAGAAGAAGAAGATGCAAAAGAAATCGAAGCATCCAAATATGACCTAAGCTACATCTCACTTGATGGAAACATCGGGTGTATGGTAAATGGTGCCGGACTTGCAATGGCAACGATGGATATTATCAAACATTATGGTGGAGACCCCGCTAACTTCCTGGACGTTGGGGGCGGTGCGACTGCTGAGAAAGTAACAGAAGCTTTTAAAATTATCCTTTCTGATGATAATGTAAAAGGTATTTTCGTTAACATTTTCGGTGGAATTATGAAGTGTGACATCATTGCTACAGGTGTTGTGGAAGCGGCGAAACAAGTAGGACTTGAAGTTCCTCTAGTAGTGCGTTTGGAAGGTACGAACGTAGACTTAGGAAAACAAATTTTACGTGAATCTGGCTTAAACATCGTGGCAGCAGAATCCATGGCTGATGGTGCACAAAAAATCGTAGCGCAAGTAGGATAAGAAAGGCAGGGGACATTCATGAGTGTATTCATTAATAAAGATACAAAAGTAATCGTACAAGGTATTACTGGTTCCACAGCGTTGTTCCATACAAAGCAAATGCTTGAGTATGGCACACAAATCGTTGGTGGGGTAACACCAGGTAAAGGCGGCACTGAAGTTGAAGGTGTACCTGTATTCAATACAGTAGAAGAAGCTGTCAAGGCTACTGGTGCAAATGCATCTGTCATCTATGTACCTGCTCCATTTGCTGCAGATGCAATCATGGAAGCGGTAGATGCAGAGCTTGATTTGGCTATTTGTATTACAGAGCATATTCCTGTACTCGATATGGTAAAAGTGAAGCGTTATATGGAAGGGAAAAAGACTCGTCTTGTTGGTCCTAACTGCCCTGGCGTTATCACTCCTGGTGAGTGTAAAATCGGAATCATGCCTGGTTATATCCACACAAAAGGCCATGTTGGGGTTGTTTCCCGTTCTGGTACATTAACGTACGAAGCGGTTCACCAATTATCTCAAGAAGGCATCGGTCAATCTACAGCAGTAGGTATCGGTGGAGACCCGGTTAACGGAACTGATTTCATTGATGTATTAAAAGCATTCAATGAAGATGAAGATACGTTTGCAGTTATCATGATCGGTGAAATCGGCGGAACAGCTGAAGAAGAAGCAGCTCTTTGGGTAAAAGAGAACATGACAAAACCTGTTGTCGGCTTCATCGGCGGCCGTACTGCACCTCCTGGTAAGCGTATGGGTCACGCAGGAGCAATCATCTCTGGCGGTAAAGGTACTGCAGATGAGAAAATCCGTGTGATGAATGAGTGTGGCATTGAAGTTGCTGATACTCCATCTGTAATGGGTGAAACGCTTATCAAAGTGATTAAAGAGCAAGGCATTTACGATAAATGTAAAACTCACTAATATAATATTGGAAAAGGGATAGTCGGGTCAGGCTATCCCCGTTTCCGTTTCTTAGGAAAGAGGTGTTTTTGCGTATATGCAAATGGAGAAAAGAAGATTGATAACCCTGCATCATTGTCCAGGTCTCACCATAAAGGCACTCCAAAATCTATTAATGAAAGATCCCACGCTTGAACGACTATACACCATGAAACCTTCTGATATTGCTTCATACTTCACCACTACTCAAAAGCAAGCACAGTCCATTTATCACCATATCCACAACAATAATGTTTCACAACTTCTTTCTATTTATAATGAGCAAAGCATACTACCATTAACCATTTGGGATAAAGATTACCCTGCCCTATTAAAAGAAATTTACGACCCACCAGTTGTCCTATACACAAAAGGAAATCAACATCTGTTAAAGACCAGGATGCTTGGAATAGTTGGTGCAAGATTGATGTCTTCTTATGGTAATCACTCTTTAAATAAGTTAATTCCCCCTCTAGTAAAAGAAAAATTTAACAATTGTTAGCGGATTGGCAAAAGGAGTGGACATTTCTGCTCATCAATTAACAATGGAGATGGGAGGGAACACCATAGCAGTCTTAGGAAGCGGATTTTTTCAAATTTATCCGAAAGAACACCTGTCTTATGCAGAAAAAAATTGCCTCTTGCCATCTACTCCTCTCAGAATATCCTCCATACACACCTCCAACAAGATGGAATTTCCCACAAAGGAATCGTATTATCAGCGGTTTAAGTGAAGGAGTAATCATTATTGAAGCGAAAGAGAAAAGTGGGGTCCCTCATTACAGCAGATCAAGCGATGGAACAAGGAAGAGAGGTGTTTGCTGTTCCAGGGTCCATCCTTTCTGAAACCTCTAAGGGGACAAATGCGCTTATCCAACAGGGAGCAAAGCTTGTGATAAGTCATCATGATATTTTAGAAGAATTAGGTAGCAGTGAAATGATAAAAATAAATAAATAGTAAAAGAGATTACAATTAAGTGACAAAAAATTAACTATTTTTGAGAGAATTTTCGTTTTTTACTTTACAAATCAATATATGTCTATATTATTATAGGGTACAATGATATTAAAAATTGTACCCTTTTTCCTTATTAGATGGACTATTCTAATGAGAAAAGTTTGCAGAGGCAAGTATATAAAGAAGATTCTGTGTCTACATATAATACATAAGGATAACCGGGATGTTTAATGTGAGTAAAACTAGGAAATTACATAAATTATTGAAAAGCTCTGTTTGACAAACGGTTACATAATATTTGATAATGGTGAAGATTTATTATAATAGATAAAACAAAAATGAAAATAGAAGCTAAAAACTTTGAGAAAACGCATCACCTTAATGTTTTTTCTGAGAATTTACCCTCTTGAGGAGGATTATTGAATGGCAGATTATTTAGTGATTGTGGAATCACCAGCAAAAGCGAAGACAATTGAACGATATTTAGGAAAAAAATATAAAGTGAAAGCCTCCATGGGGCATGTAAGAGACTTACCTAAAAGTCAAATGGGTGTAAATGTAGATCATGAATTTGAGCCTAAATATATAACCATCAGAGGGAAAGGTCCCGTCTTGAAGGAATTGAAAACAGCGGCAAAAAAAGCGAAGAAAATTTTTCTCGCGGCTGACCCGGATCGCGAAGGGGAAGCTATCGCATGGCATCTTGCTCACAGTCTTGATATTGATATCACATCTGATTGTCGGGTGGTTTTTAATGAAATAACAAAAGATGCAATCAAGGAATCATTCAAACATCCAAGACCGATCAATCTGGATGTAGTGGACGCACAACAGGCAAGAAGGATATTGGATCGACTTGTGGGCTACAATATAAGCCCTTTATTATGGAAGAAAGTGAAAAAAGGATTAAGTGCTGGGCGCGTTCAATCCGTTGCTGTTCGATTAGTTATTGAACGAGAGCAAGAGATTAATGCATTTGAACCGGAAGAGTACTGGTCCATAAAAAGTAGTTTCCTGACAGGCAAATCAAAAGAATTTGAAGCAAGCTTCTATGGAGTAGATGGAAAGAAGACAGAGCTTAAATCTGAAGCCGATGTCAATGAGGTTCTCGGAAGGCTTGAGGGCAACTCTTTTGAAATTAAGAGTGTAACCAAAAAGGAACGTAAACGTAATCCAGCGCTTCCTTTCATCACATCCTCCTTGCAACAGGAAGCAGCGCGTAAACTTAACTTCCGTGCAAAGAAAACGATGATGATGGCACAGCAGCTCTATGAGGGCATTGAGCTTGGAAAAGAAGGTACGGTCGGTCTTATCACCTATATGCGTACAGATTCAACGCGTATTTCAGAAACCGCAAAAAAAGAAGCGGTGGAATATATCGAAAAGACATATGGCAAACAATTTGTTTCTAATGAAGAAAGAAAAGAGACAAAAAAGAGCAATGCACAGGATGCCCATGAAGCGATTCGTCCGACATCAACCATGAAGGACCCTCAGTCGATCAAAGAATATTTATCACGCGATCAATTCCGTTTGTATAAATTGATTTGGGAGCGGTTTGTTGCGAGTCAGATGGCACCAGCAATTTTGGATACCGTCAGTGTAGACTTAACGCAAAATGATGTTCAATTCCGTGCGACAGGATCCACGGTCAAGTTCGCCGGTTTCATGAAAGTATATGTGGAAGGTAATGACGATCAACAGGAAGAAAAAGAAAACCTGTTGCCTCCTTTAGAGAAAGGTGATACAGTCTTCTCCAAAGATATCGATCAAAAGCAACATTTCACACAACCCCCACCAAGGTACACGGAAGCAAGGCTGGTACGTGCCCTTGAAGAGTTGGGAATAGGAAGACCGTCCACATATGCTCCTACACTGGATACTATCCAGAAAAGAGGCTATGTAGCGCTTGATAACAAAAGGTTTGTTCCGACTGAGCTTGGACAGATTGTCATTCAATTGATTTTGGAGTTCTTCCCGGAAATCATCAATGTCGAATTTACAGCAGATCTTGAAACGAACCTGGATAATGTGGAAGATGGTAAAGTGAATTGGGTCAATATTATTGACGGCTTTTATCATGAATTTGCCAAGCGTTTAGAAAAAGCGGAAGCGGAAATGCAGGAAATTGAAATAAAAGATGAGCCTGCAGGTGAAGATTGTGAGCTTTGCGGTCACGAAATGGTCTTTAAAATGGGAAGGTACGGAAAGTTCATGGCGTGCTCCAATTTCCCTGACTGCCGCAATACAAAACCTATCGTAAAAGATATCGGCGTCCCTTGTCCTAAATGTGAAAAAGGGAATATCGTGGAAAGAAAAAGTAAAAAGAAACGAATTTTCTATGGCTGTGACCAATACCCTACCTGTGAATTTTTATCATGGGATAAGCCTATTGCCAGAAAATGTCCGAAGTGTGAATCATTACTGGTCGAGAAAAAGCTTAAAAAAGGTGTACAGGTTCAGTGCGTAGAGTGCGATTATAAAGAAGAACCACAAGGATAAGCTTTATTATAGTAAAGAGGGGACTGACACTTGAGTGGTTGGGTCAGCCCTTTTTCCTTTGTAAAAAAAGTAGTGAGTGTAGCAATAATCTTACAACGTTTTTGGAGGTATCAGTTATGACAAACACAGTAGTTAATGTAATTGGAGCCGGCCTTGCCGGTAGTGAAGCAGCATGGCAGCTTGCAAATAAAGGGATTCAGGTACATTTATACGAAATGCGCCCAGTCAAACAAACTCCTGCCCATCATACAGATAAATTCGCAGAGCTTGTTTGCTCCAATTCCTTGCGCGCGAACAACCTGACAAATGCAGTTGGGGTGCTAAAGGAAGAGATGAGAATGCTTGACTCCGTCATTATCCGTTCAGCAGATGACTGTGCGGTTCCTGCAGGCGGTGCTCTTGCGGTGGACAGGCATGAATTTGCTGCAAAAGTTACGGAAAGAGTAAAAGAACATCCTAATGTGACTGTATTTAATGAAGAAATGGAACAAATCCCGGAAGGACCGACCATCATTGCAACAGGACCGTTAACCTCCAAAGCCCTTTCAGACCAGCTTCGTTCCTTAACAGGCGAAGAGTATCTATATTTCTACGATGCTGCAGCTCCAATCATTGAAAAAGACAGCATCAATATGGATATTGTTTATTTGAAATCCCGTTATGATAAAGGAGAAGCTGCCTACTTGAATTGCCCGATGACAGAAGAGCAGTTTAATCGTTTTTATGATGCATTAGTTGAAGCAGAAACCGTACCATTAAAGGAATTTGAAAAAGAAATTTTCTTTGAAGGGTGTATGCCGATTGAAGTCATGGCAAACCGCGGAAAGAAAACGATGCTTTTTGGACCTTTAAAGCCTGTTGGGTTAGAAGATCCTAAAACAGACAAACGCCCATATGCAGTCGTGCAACTCCGACAAGATGATGCGGCAGGCACTTTGTATAATATTGTTGGTTTTCAGACACATTTAAAATGGGGTCCGCAAAAAGAAGTGATCCGTCTTATTCCTGGTTTGGAAAATGCAGAGATTGTAAGGTACGGTGTCATGCACCGTAATACCTTTATCAATTCACCTAATCTATTGAAGCCAACATATCAATTCAAAGAAAGAGAAGATCTTTTCTTTGCAGGGCAAATGACAGGTGTGGAAGGTTATGTGGAATCTGCAGCGTCAGGACTTATTGCCGGGATGAATGCGGCACGCCTCGTTCTTGGAGAGGAACCGTTGGTGTTCCCTAAAGAAACCGCGATTGGAAGTATGGCGCACTATATTACTTCTACAAACGCGAAAAACTTCCAACCGATGAATGCAAACTTTGGGTTATTTCCAGATCTTCCGAAGAAGATAAAAAATAAACAAGAGCGAAATGAAGCGCATGCTAGGAGAGCGTTGGAAACAATTCAGAATTTTGTAAAAAATTAATCAAATTAATTGCAAGGGCTACTAAATTGTGATAATATTTAGTAGCCCTTGTGAGGTGATAAGTATGCAAAATGTTAACGCTCCATTAATTTCTTTTCTAGAATATTTACAAATTGAAAAAAATTACTCAAAATATACTATTGTATTTTATCAGAAGGATATTGAAGATTTTTTTGATTTTATGAAAGAGGAAGCCATTTCAAGCATCAATGAAGTCACTCATACAGAAGCACGTATGTATTTAACCAGGCTGCATCAAAAAAAGTACGCACGAAAATCGGTTGCAAGAAAAACATCAAGCTTACGCAGCTTCTATAAGTTTCTCTTGCGTGAGGAAAAGGTGGAGCAAAACCCTTTTACCAGTGTTTCCTTGCCAAAACAGGAAAAGCGGCTTCCGCAGTTCCTCTATAGTGAAGAACTTGATAAGTTGTTTGCTGTATCAGATTTGGAAACACCGTTAGGTCAGAGGAATCAAGCCATTTTAGAATTGCTCTATGCAACTGGCATCCGAATTAGTGAATGTTGTCACATTCAAATTCATGATATTGACTTTCAAGTCGGTACCATCCTTGTCACTGGAAAAGGGAATAAACAGCGTTACATCCCGTTTGGAAGTTTTGCACAAGACGCCATAAAGATCTATTTGGAAGACGGCCGAAAGTCACTGCTTGAAAAGCAAAAAACGCCTAATTCCACCAAGCATCTTTTTCTTAATTTCCGTGGAGGTGCCCTTACCCCCCGAGGTGTAAGGCTGATACTTAATGACATGGTACAACAGGCATGTTCTACCTTACATATTAGTCCACATATGCTTCGGCATACTTTTGCCACGCATATGTTGAATGAAGGAGCAGACCTTCGTGTTGTACAAGAATTGCTCGGACATGCCAGTTTATCATCCACCCAAATCTATACACATGTGACAAAAGAACATTTGCAAAAGACGTATAATCAATTTCATCCTCGTGCATGAGGAACGAATGGAGGATCTTTTCATGTCATCATTTCATGCTACCACGATATTTGCAGTCCAGCATAAGGGACAATGCGCAATGTCAGGTGACGGTCAAGTTACATTTGGAAACGCAGTTGTCATGAAGCATACAGCACGAAAAGTGCGCAAGCTTTTTAACGGACGGATTCTTGCGGGTTTTGCAGGATCTGTGGCAGATGCATTTACCTTATTCGAAATGTTCGAGGCGAAGCTTGAGGAATATAACGGCAATATCCAACGCTCAGCAGTTGAGCTTGCAAAAGAATGGCGTAGTGATAAAGTGTTGAGAAAGTTGGAAGCCATGTTGATTGTGATGGACGAGTCCAGCATGTTGTTAGTTTCCGGAACGGGTGAAGTTATTGAACCTGATGACGGAATACTTGCAATTGGTTCAGGCGGGAACTATGCACTTTCTGCTGGCCGTGCTTTAAAACGATATGCAGGAGAGCATATGACAGCACGTGAGATAGCAAAAGCCTCCTTGGAAACAGCAGGTGAAATTTGCGTGTACACTAATGACAATATCATTGTAGAAGAACTATAGAAAAGGCGGTTGTGGACATGAGTACAAAATTAACCCCTAGGCAAATAGTAGATATGCTCGATCAATATATTGTAGGTCAAACAAATGCGAAAAAGGCTGTTGCGGTTGCACTGAGAAACAGATATAGAAGAAGTCTCCTCAAAGGCAATCTTCGTGATGAAGTAGTCCCTAAAAACATTCTGATGATCGGTCCGACTGGTGTCGGAAAGACTGAAATAGCCCGAAGAATTGCCAAACTTGTTGGTGCACCATTCATCAAAGTAGAAGCAACGAAATTCACAGAAGTTGGCTATGTAGGCCGTGATGTTGAATCGATGGTACGCGATTTGGTGGAAACATCCGTCCGTCTTGTAAAAGAAGAAAAGATGGCGAGTGTGAAAGAAAAAGCCCTGGAAAATGCAAACAAACGCTTGGTGGAACTACTTGTTCCTGGCAAGCAAAAAAGCGCGTCCTATAAAAATCCGCTTGAAATGTTTTTTGGAGGAAATACTAACTCCAACGATACGGAAGAGCAGGAAAAGCAAGAAGAAGTATCAATCAAAGATCAAAGAAGAAGAATGGCCCATCAACTTGCTCTAGGAGAACTAGAAGACCGTTATGTCACGGTTGAAGTGGAAGAACAGCAAGGGTCCATGTTTGACATGCTGCAAGGCTCGGGTATGGAACAAATGGGCATGAACATGCAAGATGCCCTAAGCAATCTCATGCCGAAGAAAAAAAAGAAAAGAAGGCTGACTGTCCGTGAGGCAAGACCAGTACTTGCACATGAAGAAGCACAAAAACTAATTGATATGGATGAAGTGACACAAGAAGCTGTTAATAGAGCAGAACAAAATGGAATCATCTTTATAGATGAAATCGATAAAATCGCTAAAAAGAACAGCGGTTCTTCTGCAGATGTGTCCCGTGAAGGAGTTCAGCGTGACATCCTCCCTATTGTGGAAGGATCAACGGTAGTAACAAAATACGGCCAAGTAAAGACAGATCATGTTTTATTTATTTCTGCAGGGGCCTTCCATATCGCCAAGCCTTCTGATCTCATTCCAGAATTGCAAGGTCGTTTTCCGATTCGTGTGGAATTGACCAAACTATCAATAGATGACTTTGTAAGAATTTTAGTGGAACCAGATAATGCTTTACTTAAACAATATACGGCATTATTGGAAACGGAAGGTATAAAAGTCGAATTTTCTGACGATGCTATTCGTAAACTAGCTGAAGTAGCGTTTCAGGTGAACCAGGATACCGATAATATCGGTGCCCGTCGTCTTCACACTATCCTTGAGAAATTGTTGGAGGACCTGTCATTTGAAGCGCCTGATATCAACCTGGAGAAAATCGTCATCACACCGAAATATGTGGACGAAAAACTAGGCAATATCGTAAAAAATAAAGATTTAAGCCAATTTATCTTATAGAAGTAGATTTTTAGGAGGAAATATAAAATGCCATTATTACAAAAAACAAGAACCATCAACGCTATGCTGCAAAGAGCAGCTGGTAAACCAGTTAACTTCAAGGAAATGTCGGAAACACTTTGCAATGTCATTGAAGCAAATGTTTTCGTATTATCCCGCCGTGGGAAGCTATTAGGCTATTCCATTAACCAACAGATTGAAAACGAGCGTATGATCAAGATGCTTGAAGACCGTCAATTCCCTGAAGAGTATACTAAGAACTTGTTCAATATCTCAGAAACATCTTCTAACCTGGATGTGGATAGTGAATATACAGCTTTCCCTGTAGAGAACAAGGAATTGTTTAAATCTGGTTTAACAACAATCGTTCCTATTATCGGTGGAGGGGAGCGCCTTGGAACACTGATTCTTGCTCGTCTTCAAGAGCCATTCTCTGATGACGATTTGATTATGGCTGAATACGGCGCGACAGTTGTAGGCATGGAGATCCTACGTGAAAAATCGGAAGAAATTGAAGAGGAAGCAAGAAGCAAGGCTGTTGTTCAAATGGCAATCAGCTCCCTTTCTTACAGTGAGCTTGAAGCAATCGAGCATATCTTTGAAGAGCTTGATGGAAAAGAAGGCCTTCTTGTAGCAAGTAAAATTGCAGACAGAGTAGGAATCACTCGTTCTGTTATCGTAAACGCACTAAGAAAATTAGAAAGTGCCGGTGTTATCGAATCCCGTTCACTTGGGATGAAAGGTACTTATATTAAAGTGCTAAACGACAAGTTCCTTATGGAGCTTTCCAAACTAAAATCACATTAATGCTAAATATATAAAAAAAGGGTCTGACTTTTATCTGCATTTCGCAGAAGAGTCAGACCCTTTTTATTTTATAGTGAGAAAGTTTATAAAACTGTTGATTTTCCTTACAGGCGCTTCGCTTGCCTGCGGGCGTCTGCGCGCCTTCCACTCCAATCAACAAGGTGACCTCATTCATTAAAGGGTTTATGAAAAGCCATCTAATATGGTTTACGTAATCTTCAGCTGTGGATTGGAGCAAATGGCGGAGACTCCAGCGGGGGAGTAACGGTTGGTTGAGACCCCGCAACGAAGTGAGGAGGCTCAAGCACCGTCCCGCGGAAAGCGAAGCCATTTGCGGAAAGGAACAGCGGCGTATAAGTTATTAGTAATTTTTCTATCCTAAAATAGTAATAGGTCTTTATGCCTATGGAGGAAAATGAGTCAAATTGACGATTTTTTTTAACAATTGACACATAGACATATCGGTTACCTTAATTTACAATAAAAACATACATACATATTTCGACAAAAATATATAATTCGTAACAAAAGATATATTTATGGGGGTACTAATGAAGATTTTTTCGACATCAATCCAAGCATTGGAAAAAGGTATACAGTATTCGGGTGCAAAACATAAAGCTATTTCACATAATATCGCAAACGTTGATACACCCAACTTTAAACGAAAAGAAATAAAACCGAACTTTGGTGAAACTTACCAAAGAGCACTTGAAGCAAATAAAACAGATGACAGACATAGAGAATTTTCCGGAAGTTCAAATAAAGCGTTTAAAATGGATAACACATCTTATTCCTACTCACATAATGGCAATAATGTCGACATAGATAAAGAAATGTCAGATTTGGCTGAAAATCAAATATATTATTACACATTAATTGATCAAATGAGCGGGAAGTTCCAATCCCTTCAAAACGTAATTAAAGGAGGGAGAGGATAATGTCCATGTTTAAAAGTATGAACATCTCGAGCTCCGCTCTTACCGCACAGAGGCTCAGAATGGATGTTATATCATCAAATATGGCAAACGTCGACTCAACCCGCGGGGAATACCGTAACGGGCAGTGGGAACCGTACAGAAGGAAGCTGGTAGAAACCGCACCGAAGGAAAACAGTTTCCAATCCTATTTACAAAAAGCCTCTGGAAATGGAAGTGGTTTTGGAAGTGGAGTGAAGGTAACTAGAATTAAAGAAGATGATGCTCCTTTCCGTGTAATGTTCGACCCAGAGCACCCGGACGCAAATGAAGACGGATATGTTGAACTGCCCAATGTCGATCCTTTAAAAGAAATGGTCGACCTTATGAGTGCATCAAGGTCCTATGAGGCGAATGTGACGGTATTTAATGCTTCAAAAGGTATTATGATGAAAACGTTGGAGCTTGGTAAATAAGTGGAGGTCATATAGATGATTACTAAAATAGCTAATTCTAATCAAATGGTTCAGAATCTAAATAGTGTTCAGAAAACGAGTGGGGATGTGCATCAACAGTTTTCTACCTATTTAAAAGATGCTTTAAATGAAGTGAACAATGCACAAGTTGCTTCCAATCAAATTACTACAAAGCTAGTTAATAATGAGGGAGTAGAGCTTCATGACGTGCTGATTGCTCAGCAAAAAGCAAGTGTAGCCATGTCGCTTACGATGGAAGTAAGAAACAAAGGCGTGGAAGCATATCAGGAAATTATGAGAATGCAAGTGTAGCCTAAAGGATATGGCTAAGTAACTCCGCTCAACCTTGATACATAAATAATTTTTGTCACCCAAGCGTGACTGTGATCTTACAGATAGAAAAATGCGGTTATTTACTGCATAACTTTGCTGCAAGATAATAACCGGGGGAATTGACGTAATGAAAGAGAGATTACAAGAGATAAAGACAAAAACTTTTTCCTTTTGGACTAGTAGAACGAAAGCTCAAAAGACAGCAATGCTCAGTACAGTTATCGTATCCATTTTTGCAATAGCTGCGATGGTGTACTTCCTGAATAAGACGGACATGGCTCCTCTATATAAAGATTTGACCGTGCAGGAAACAGGTCAAATTAAGGAAGTGTTAGATGGAAGAGGCATCCAATCGCAGATTACAAATAACGGTACCGCTATTTTGGTACCTCAACAATCAGTAGATTCATTGAAAGTGGAATTGGCTGCTGAGGGCCTTCCGAAAAGCGGTAGCATTGATTATGGTTTTTTTGGAGAAAGATCAGGGTTTGGAATGACAGATAATGAATTCCGAATAATGAAATTGGATGCCATGCAAACAGAACTTGCGAATTTGGTTAAAAGTATTGAAGGTGTGAAAGAAGCACAGGTCATGCTTAGTCTCCCTGAAGAAGGGGTGTTTGTAAGAGAGTCAACACAAGAGGCTTCAGCCTCCATCGTCATAGAAAACGATCCTGGGTATCAATTTGACCAGAATCATGTTAATGCGCTTTATCATCTTGTTTCAAAGAGTATTCCTAACTTAGCTACAGATAATATCGTCATCATGAACCAAAATTTTGAGTATTTTGATTTAAATAATAACCAGAGTTCCGGTAACACCTTTAATGCGTCCACGCAATTGGAGCTAAAGAAGGAAATTGAAAGAGACATCCAAAGGCAAGTACAGCAGATGTTAGGAATGATGATGGGTTACAACAAAGTAGTAGTTTCCGTAACCACTGACATTGATTTCACGCAGGAAGCAAGAGAAGAGAATAGGGTAACACCAGTTGATCCAGAAAACATGGAAGGAATTGCAGTAAGCGTTGAACGAATTACGGAGAGTTATACAGGTAGTGAAGACACTGCTGGTGGGGTTCCTGGAACTGGAGAAGCAGATATCCCTGCATATGTAGCCGGAGGAGGATCCGGCAGTGGCGATTATGAAAAAATGGAAGAAAGAATCAATAATGAAGTGAATCGAATCAGATCTGAAATTGTAGAAAGCCCTTATAAAGTTAGAGATTTGGGCATCCAAGTTATGGTTGAACCTCCTGTCGCTGATGACCCATTATCCATGCAGGAAAATACGATAAATGATATTAGACAAATACTAAGTACAATTGTCCGAACAACCATTGATAAAAATATGTTAGGGGAAGACCCTGAACTAGCTAACATTGATGAGAAAATTGTTGTTTCCGTTCAAGAGTTCAATGGAAAAGTAGAAATGGAAGAATCAACTGAATCTACAATTCCAACATGGGTATATATCGCTGCTGGAATTCTCTTAGCTGTCATCCTCTTGTTATTGTTCCTACTATTCAAACGAAGTAGTAAAGAGGAAGAGGAAGAAATAATGGTTACAGAAGAGGAAACTGTTCCATTCCAAGTGCCGGATATAAACAATGAAAAAGAGTCAGAAAGTTCAGCACGCCGAAAACAACTAGAAAAAATGGCCAAAGAAAAGCCGGACGAATTTGCGAAACTTTTACGTTCGTGGTTGTCGGAATAGAAGGGAAGGGAGACGAATATGGCAAAAGCAACGCAGGCAAAAGCCTTTTCAAATAAGCAAAAGGCAGCCATCTTATTGATCTCGCTTGGTCCGGATGTTTCGGCTTCCGTTTACAAGCACTTATCAGAAGAAGAAATCGAGAAATTAACACTTGAAATCAGCGGTGTGCGTACAGTCGATTCTCATATTAAAGAGGATGTTCTGGAAGAGTTTCACCAAATCGCCCTTGCTCAAGATTATATATCTCAAGGAGGAATTGGTTACGCCAAAACAGTTTTAGAGAAAGCCTTGGGGAAAGACCAGGCTACAGCCATCATCACAAGGCTTACCTCTTCTTTGCAAGTTAAGCCCTTTGACTTTGCAAGAAAAGCGGATGCTTCTCAAATCCTTAATTTTATACAAAACGAACACCCACAAACGATTGCACTTGTCTTATCTTACTTGGAACCGACAAAGTCCGGTCAAATATTATCAGAGTTACCGCAAGAATTGCAGGCGGATATTGCAAAAAGGATTGCAGTCATGGACAGTACCTCACCTGAGATTATTAATGAGGTAGAGCAAATCCTTGAACGAAAGCTTTCTACTACCGTTACTCGGGATTATACAAACACTGGCGGAATTGACTCTGTCGTAGAAGTGTTAAATCAGGTAGACAGAAGTACAGAAAGAACCATCCTTGACTCCTTGGAAATTCAAGACCCTGAATTGGCAGAAGAAATCAAGAAACGCATGTTTGTATTCGAAGACATTGTTACGCTTGATAACATGGCCATTCAGCGAGTAATTCGTGACGTTGAAAATGAAGATATGATGCTTGCACTGAAGGTTGCAAGTGAAGAGGTCAAAGAGATTGTATTTAAGAATATGTCTAAACGAATGGTAGAAACCATGAAAGACGATATGGAATACATGGGTCCTGTTCGCTTGAAGGATGTTGAAGAGTCTCAATCTCGTATCGTAGGAATCATTAGAAAGCTTGAAGAAGCAGGGGAGATCGTCATTGCTCGTGGCGGAGGAGATGACATCATTGTCTAAGTTAATAAAATCTTTTTCTCTTAAAGAAGGAAATTCTCAATCTGTTTCTATAAAAGTTGCTCCGATTTTCAACAAGAAACAAACGGATGCAAATACAGAAACAGTACTTGGTCATAGTATAGAATCTATTAATCATGCCATAGAAAAGGCAAATCGTGAGGCTGCCGATATTTTGGAACAGGCATCCTTGGAACGACAAACTGCTGCAAAGAAGATTGAAGAGGACAAGAAAGCATGGGAGTCAGAGAAAGAATCTTGGATGCAAAAAGCATATGATGAAGGCCATGATCAAGGTTATCAAGCAGGGGAAAAAGAGGCACAAGCACTATATGAAGAGAAGCTTAACGAGGCAAATCAAATAATTGAACTTGCCCAATTGCATTATAATGAAAAACTTGACAGCTCATTGGAGTCCATCGTCAAGCTTGGTGTAAAAGTGGCTGAAAAGATTATTGGGTCTTCCTTGGATTCAGATCCTTCCACTTTTACGCAGTTGGTTCAAGCAGCCCTTAAAGAAGTAAAAGAAAAAGAGGATGTAAAAATTTATGTATGTCCTAAACAATACCCAACTCTTATGATGAATAAACAGATTTTGCAAAATATCATCAATAGCCAATTTGAACTTATTATCTATCCTGACTCAGAGTTGAAAGAAAACGGTTGCTGGATTGATTCTACTGCAGGAAGAATGGATGTATCTATTGATACTCAGTTGAAGGAAATTAAAGAACATCTTTTACAACTTGTAAGAGCGGAGTTGTAACCATGTTGACAATTGAGGAGTTACTGCAAGAAATAGACACGATGAATTCGTACAGGCGCTATGGAAAAGTAAAAAGAGTTATCGGTCTTATGATTGAGTCCAAGGGGCCAGAGAGCTCCATTGGGGATGTATGCAATATCATCATCCATAAAAAGAAAAAAAGAATTGTACAAGCGGAGGTCGTCGGCTTCAGAGATGACCACGTTATTTTAATGCCATTTACTGATATCCAGGATATTGGACCTGGATGTATGGTGGAGGCGACAAATAACCCTTTGGAAATTAGAATCGGTGAAGAGTTGAGGGGAAAGGTACTTGATGCACTGGGAAAACCTCTTAATCAAGAGGAGGAATTACCAGTCGGTTTAGGTAAATACCCTACAGACCAAGCACCCCCAAACCCAATGACGCGACCATCAATTACAGAAGAATTGGAAGTGGGAGTAAAAGTCATTGACGGCCTGCTTACAGTAGGCAAAGGGCAGAGGGTCGGGATTTTTGCTGGTAGTGGAGTTGGAAAAAGTACACTTCTTGGGATGATTGCACGAAATACTCATGCAGATATTAATGTGATAGCACTTATTGGGGAACGAGGCAGAGAAGTTCGAGACTTTTTGGAACGTGACCTTGGTCCTGAAGGGTTAAGTCGTTCCATCGTTATCGTGGCTACATCCGATCAACCCGCACTTATGCGGATAAAAGGGGCATATACGGCAACGGCCATCTCAGAGTATTTCCGAGATATGGGCTATAATGTCATGCTCATGATGGATTCAGTGACAAGGGTGGCAATGGCGCAAAGAGAGGTTGGTTTGGCAGTGGGAGAACCGCCGACCACCAAAGGTTATACACCCAGCGTATTTTCCATGCTTCCTAAATTGTTGGAAAGAACCGGCACAAACCAACACGGGTCCATCACGGCCTTCTACACAGTGCTGGTGGATGGGGATGACATGAATGAGCCCATAGCTGATACAGTTCGCGGGATACTTGACGGTCATTTTGTTTTAGATAGAGATCTTGCAAATAAGGGGCAATACCCGGCAATTAACGTGTTAAAAAGTGTGAGTCGGGTTATGAACCATATCGTTGATAATGAACATAAACGTGCAGCGGAATCCATGAGGGAAAAGCTTTCGAAATATTACCAAGCTGAAGACCTTATTAATATTGGGGCCTATAAGCGAGGAAGCTCCAGAGAAATCGATGATGCCATTCAATCCTACCCGGCCATCATAAACTATTTAAAACAAGAAGTGGATGATAGCTGGAAGTTTACTGATACAAAAAAAGAATTAACAAACTTAATGAAGTAGGTGGTAGGCATGTCTGTTAGAAGAGGCCGTTTAGAAAAGTTGTTGGTGGTGAAAAAAGCCGAAAAAGACCAGGCAAGTTCAGAATATCAAACGGCAATTTCACAGTTTGAAACAGAAGGCCAAACCTTATATGAATTATTAAAGAAGAAAGAGCAATTAGATGAAGTTTTGCAAGTTAGCCTCCAAACTGGAATACCAATAGAAACACTTAAACAGCAGCAATTCTTTATGGGGAACTTGGAAAAAAACTTGCTTCACCAACAAAAAAAAGTAAGCCATGCTAGGGCATTCATGAACTTAAAAGAAGAAAAACTAAAAGAACAATCGGTGGAATGTAAAAAATATGAAGTGTTGGATAACAAAGAAAAACTTTATTGGAAGCAAAATGATCTTAAAGTGGAGGCAACATTTATAGACGAACTCTCCATTCTTCAATATTCGCAACACACGAATAGGTGAATAAAAAATGAAAATAGAAAAACAAACAGAAGAAGTAGAAGAAAAATATACATTCCTGCAAAAGCTTTTGTATTTGTTTATCATTCCGCTTCTTTTCACACTTGTCATTGTACTGGGCTATCTGACGTATGAAGGGAAAAATGTATTTGAAGTTGCCCAATCTTTCCTCCCTGCCAAGGAAGAAGTGATTATTACTGAGGAAGAAAAAGAAGAAGAAGGGTCGTCATCTACAAAAAATGACAACACAAATTCCTCGCAAGAAATCATTCTCCTAGAAAGGCAAATTAGTGATAAAGAAAGGGAGATCACTAAGCTTGTTGCAAGTCTAGAAGAAGCGAATAGTAAAATAGAAGATTTAGAGAAACAACAACAAGAAATAAGATCTTCAACAAAAGAGTTGGCCAAGCTATATGAAGGAATGTCCACGAAAAAGGCTGCTCAAATCATAATAGAACTGGATGAAGATATGGCGCTCTTGATCTTAAATGAATTAAGCACCTCCAAAACATCTTCTATCTTAGGACAACTCGAACCAGAACAGGCAGCAAGATTTACGGAACTACTAGCCGATAAGGAATAGGTTTTTAGAAAGGAATGAAAGAAGTGAACTTTTTTGTAACTGGTGAAGCTTCTGCTTCCGTCGGTTCAAGCAAGAAAATGAGTCCAGACGGTATGAAAAAGTCAGAGCAACTAACCGAAAGTGTGTCGGACAGTTTCCGTTCAATCTTGTCTGAAAGTCTCCTTTCTGCCATGTTGTCCCTTTCTCAGTCTGATAGTGAGATGGTAGGAGAAGATAATGCCGCAGTGGAGAAATTGATGAAAGAAATGGATGACATCACAACATTGCAGCTTGCTATTCTTAATGAACTACAAGAGTGGCAAAACATGCAGACTGATTCAAATGAAAATAAAGAACTACCAGAAGAATATTTCCATTTGTTAGAAGATGTTATGGCGATGATGTCCCTCCTCTCAAATTTTGACGGCAATATTCAAGGAAAAGTCGATAAAAAGTTAATACAACCATTCACTCAGCTATCAGATAGAGTGATGATATTTATGAAAAGTTATATTACGCCAATGGATGAAAAGTCAGATCTACAAATGTCTACTAAAGAACAGTCAAACATACAGGATCTGTTAAAGGCAATAGATTCCAAGATGGGCAAGGTAGAACAGATGGTAAGGGCAGCGACCCCAACTTTTCCACCCACATCGGATTCGTCTTCATTGAAAACAGCTTTTATGCCTAGTGAATCCTTACTACAAATTGGTCCCGTTACGATGAACTTGTTGCAACAACCAAAACAGACGACCATCCAATGGGTAGTGGATACAACTTCAAATGAGGTTGCACGAGAACAATTGATGCAAAAGCTTGAAGGTATCTTGTCTAAAACAACTACAAGACTAGTTAACGGTAACCAGTCCATGACCATCCGGTTGGCTCCCGATCATCTTGGAACATTACATATAAAATTACAGGAAACCGAGAACGGTTTAGTCACTAAACTTATTGTTCATTCCAAGTCTGCTGCATCGCTTCTTGAGAGCGGTATTGCCAATTTGAAACAAACTCTTGCACAGGCGAATGCGAATATGGATAAGATTGAAATTGTGTTTTTAGATCAAGAGCAAAAGTTCACACAACAGCATAAAGGAACAAATGAAGAAAATTCCCAAGCAAAGCAATCTTTTAAGCAGAACAAGCAACAAGACGATTCCAATCAAACTTTTGAAGATGTCCTTTTAGAAGAGTTAGAAATAAAAATCCCTGAAGGTGAGAGAACATGACAAATACTATTTCATCTGATCTTTACATTCAGAACCGTCCGGTGGAAACATCTAATCAGAACAATGTGATGGGAAAAGACGATTTCCTACGTCTTCTTATTGCCCAATTGCAAAACCAGGATCCATTAAACCCAATGGAAGACAGAGAATTTATTGCCCAAATGGCAAATTTCTCTTCTCTTGAACAAATGGCGAACTTGAATAAAAGCATGGAAGGTTTTATAGACACCCAGAATAAAATGAACGTACTCTCCCTGCAACAATATCTAGGCTCAGAACTTACTTGGCAGCACACATATATGGTGGAAGACGAACCATTTGTCGAAATGAAGAACGGTACGGTTGCAAGTATCTCCATGCAAGATGGAAAGGCGAGACTTATCATGGATGATGGAAGTGAGATCACTGTAGAGCAAATCACAAAAGTGAATCAGTCTGGAGAGATCTCTCAAGGTGGAAATGCCTCCCTACTATCAGCAAGTCACCTAATTGGAAAAAAGGTTTCCATCACTTTAGGGGAAGAATCCTATGAAAACGTCATGGTTAACTCCGTATTTACCAAGGACGGAAAAATTCATCTCACAGTTACAGATGAGCGCTTGTCAGATAAAAAGATACCGCTTAATGCCATCCACCAAATTACACAATAAATAGTGATAGACCAGAAAGCAAAATGAGGGGGAAAAAGAATGTTACGTTCCATGTATTCAAGTATCGGAGCACTTAGAAACTTTCAAACAAAACTAGATGTGATTGGTAACAATATTGCAAACGTCAATACGTATGGCTTTAAAAAAGGAAGAGCTACTTTTCAAGAGATGATGGTCCAACAATTATCAGGTGCAAGCGGACCTGCAGCAGGAAAAGGTGGAGTTAATGCGAAGCAAATTGGACTAGGCTCCATGATTAGTACGATAGATACCATCCAAACTCAAGGGTCACTGCAAACCACTGCAAGACCACTTGATTTAGCCTTATCCGGAGATGGATTCTTCGCAGTAGCCTCCATTGCAGATGTTACAAGAGTGAATGTTGATAGTGACACCAACTATGGGGATAACAAGATACTAGGTGGTGCCGTTAACAATGCGGTAGCGATGAACTATACAAGGTCAGGTAACTTCTACCTTGATAATAATGGATACATCGTAAACTCAAACGGAATGTACATGGTTGGAGAAACAGGGGAGAAGCGAATTCCAAATGACCAAATCATGGAAGCGTCCAACGCTGCGTTGAATTCTGGGGAGATTTTCTTTGATGAATACAGGGACTTTAGAAATGACACGAACAAATTCCTAGACCTTTCAATGAAGTTCTTGGAAGCTCAACGAACATTTGAAGATGCTGAAAAAGCGAATCTGGAATCAGGCGGAAATGATCCTCAACTTGCAGCAGCGGCGACAGCAGCCGAAACCGCCAGAGATAATGCAGCAACCCAGTTCAATGATTTCAATACGGATATTTATGTGAATCAAAGAACTGCTTTTACAACTTCAGCCCAAAACATGAACGACGGGATAGACAGTTTTATTGGTGAAACTGGTGAAGTAGCATACAGAATGATTGACCCGGTTGTCCAAGACCCAACCATCCCGATGCCTACTGCAGCAACAGCCAATGTCAATGACCTTTCAAATCTTGTAAGCTATGCACAATCAGTCAAAACCAGCCTTGACACCGCATACAAGACTTTCGAGAATTTCATCGCCAAAGCTGAAATGATCCAACAACCTACATGGACAGATTCATTAAGCGGCAGCCCTGGTCTAATCCAAATTCCGCCTAATGCAAGAAGCTTCAGTATTTCCGGAGATGGAAAAGTGAACTTTATTGATCAGTTTGGAGATTTAAAAGTTGCAGGTCAGCTAATGTTAGCTAAATTTCCAAATGATGCTGGTTTAGAAAGAATTGGAGAAAATCTATTCCAACAATCCAACAACTCCGGAACAATGGATAAAAATGGTGATGGAATCCAGCTTGAGGAAATGTTTAAACCAGGTGACGATGGCGCTGCATCCATTATTTCCGGCACACTTGAAATGTCCAATGTGGACTTATCTGAGGAATTTACGGAAATGATCACGGCTCAAAGAGGGTTCCAAGCGAACACCAGAATCATCACGACATCAGATGAAATTCTTCAAGAGCTTGTCAATCTGAAGCGATAAAGGGGGAAGGGATGAGTTGGAATAACTTAGCCCGACTAAAATGATAAAGCTAACAAAGCTTAACGGGAAGCCTTTTGCGCTCAATGTCTGGTTGATTGAGCAGGTAGAGGAAACACCTGATACGATGATTACCTTAAATAATGGTAAAAAGGTGATAGTCAAAGAGAGAATGGAAGAAGTGGTCCTGCATTGCAAAGAGTTCTTCGCTCACATGCATCATGGAACACATTTGGAGGGTACAAAAGATGTTTCGCAATAAGTTACTTAATATCATGATCATTATCCTCCTTGGTATTTCACTTATAGGAGTAATTGCATTGGTTACTGTGGATAAGTTCTATGCGGATGAATCAACTGAAGAGCCCACCATTGATGAAATCATTAAATACTCCATTGATTTCGATGAAATGACAACGAACCTGCAAAGCGGGGGCTATGTCCGTTTGAAGATGAAAGTCCAAACAGATAGTAAAAAAGCGACGGAAGAACTATTGAAAAGGGATTTTCAGGTTCAAAACATCGTGATACACCAAATTGCCAGCAAGACTGCTTCTGATTTTGAAGGTGGAAAAGGTCTGACGCAACTGGAAGAGGAAATTCAACAAAAAATCAATGAAGTGATGCAGGACGGAGAAATCGTGAAAGTCTATACAACCTCCTTTCTCCTTCAAAATTAATCACCCAAGAGATTCATGTAAATTAGGAGGTGGTGGATATGTCGACAGAAGTGATGTCACAAAGTGAAATAGATGCGCTTCTTTCTGCCCTATCGACAGGGGAAATGAACGCCGAGGAGCTAAAAAAGGAAAATCAGGAGAAAAAGGTTAAAGTATATGACTTTAAAAGGGCACTTCGGTTTTCCAAAGATCAAATCAGAAATTTAACAAGAATTCATGAAAACTTTGCCAGATTGTTAACGACCTATTTTTCTGCTCAATTGCGAACCTACATACAAATCAGTGTGGCGTCTGTAGATCAGCTGCCTTATGAAGAATTCATTCGTTCTATCCCTAAAATGACCATTCTGAATGTATTTGAAGTGGCGCCGCTTGAAGGAAGGGTTGTTCTTGAAATAAACCCAACTATTGCTTATGCGATGCTTGACAGGCAACTTGGAGGCAAGGGAACGGGCGTTAATAAAGTGGACAGCTTAACAGAAATAGAAACAAAGCTTATGACCACTCTTTTTGAGGGAGCCATTGAGAACTTCGGCGAAGCATGGGATACAATAGCGGACATTCAACCATTTCTTTCAGATTTAGAAGTGAATCCGCAGTTTCTGCAATTAGTTTCTCCGAATGAAACAGTAATAGTAATATCCATGAATATTACGATCGGTGAAGTAACGGGGATGATCAATATATGTATTCCTCATGTAGTGCTAGAGCCAGTTATTCCTAAATTATCTGCTCACTATTGGATGGAAGAGAAAAACAAAGTGAGGCAGGATCATGAGATAGCTACTCTAGAAAAAGCGATCAGAGCCACTGCATTAACGGTTACGACTGAATTGGGACACTCAGAAATATCTTTTTCAGATCTATTGAACATAACAATTGGTGATGTACTTCCACTACAACAGAAAATAGATGAGCCCATAATTGTCAAAGTGGACAATAAACCTAGTTTTTATGGACAGGTCGGCCAGGTGAAGAAAAATATGGCCGTACAGATTTTAGAAAAAATCAAGGAGGGATACGAGGATGATGAGTGATGGAATGTTATCTCAAGATGAGATAGATGCGTTGCTTCGAGGTACAGATAGCAACAATGAAGAACCCCTCTTTGTTGATCTTAATATTGAAGAATATCTATCTACAATGGAGCAGGATGCGCTTGGTGAAATTGGCAATATATCGTTTGGCAGTTCCGCAACCGCTTTATCCACTTTATTGAATCAAAAAGTTCAAATTACAACACCAAAGGTTACTTTGGTAGAGAAAAGCAGATTGGAAAGTGAATTCCCAGATCCTTATGTAGCAATAAGAGTAAGTTACACAGAAGGGTTTTCTGGTTCTAACATACTGGTTGTTGAACAAAAGGATGCTGCTATCATTGCAGATCTGATGCTTGGAGGAACAGGGGAGAACCCTCAGAATGAATTTGATGAAATTCACTTGAGTGCCGTCCATGAAGCGATGAATCAGATGATGGGTTCTGCCGCTACTTCCATGTCGACTGTGTTCGCAAAAAAGATTGATATTTCACCTCCTTCTGTCATGTTGATTGATTTTAAAGCAGGAGATGGGACCAGTGAGATGCCAGAAGATGAACTGTTAATTAAGGTGGCCTTTTCCATTAAGATCGGCAAATTAATAGATTCATCCATCATGCAAATACTTCCCTATCCATTTGCAAAGAAATTAGTGGAAGAACTCCTGCACCGCGATGACGAAACCAATCAAGTTTCAGAAGTTATCCAGGAAACAGAAAAACCAACTAGTCAAGCAAATGAATCTTCCTATGAGCAACGGAATCAAGAACAAACAGCTTCCACTGCAGATTACTATCAAAGGGAAGAAGAGCGTTCGGTTACAGAAGCTCCTATTAGAGAACATGCATATGCAGGCGGGCATGAAAGGCCTAGCAATCCTGCACCAAGAACGCAGCAAGCAGTTAATGTACAACCTGCAGTCTTCTCGAGTTTTGAAACAACAACCGTGGAAGAATCTGAACCTAATAACTTAAATATGCTTTTGGATATACCTCTACAGGTTACGGTGGAACTAGGAAGAACGAAGCGTTCTGTCAAAGACATCCTTGAATTGTCAACAGGCTCCATTATTGAACTGGATAAGCTTGCAGGGGAACCGGTGGATATTCTTGTCAATAACAAACTTATCGCGCAAGGTGAAGTGGTAGTGATAGATGAGAGTTTTGGAGTAAGAGTAACAGATATTGTAAGTCAAACAGATAGAATTAGAAAACTTCGATAGATCCTAGGAGGAAATAACATGAGTAAAAGAATTTTAATTGTGGATGATGCGGCATTTATGAGAATGATGATAAAAGATATCCTGACGAAAAACGGCTATGACGTTGTGGGTGAAGCAGCGGATGGCGTGCAAGCGGTGGAAAAATACAAAGAACACCACCCAGACCTAGTTACTATGGATATCACTATGCCTGAAATGGATGGAATCACTGCCCTTAAAGAAATCAAAGCGATCAATCCAAATGCAAAAGTAATCATGTGTTCTGCAATGGGGCAACAAGCAATGGTCATTGATGCAATCCAGGCGGGTGCGAAAGACTTCATCGTAAAACCTTTCCAGGCGGATCGAGTGATTGAAGCTATCCACAAAACTCTTTCATAGAGGTGTCTGTTTTGTATGCCAACAAGATTTTACGTAGTTTACTAGTGGTGGCTCTTCTATTTTCACTGCCGATGACAGGCTTTGCGGCCGGTTTAGAAAATAGTGTAAAAAACGAATTAGACAAACAAAAAGCTGATCAAACAGAAGGAGAACTGAACACTCCTTCTGAAGGTGAACAGGATATTTTGGAGCAAAAGCCGCCATCTGTCTCCTTTTTTGATTTTATTAAAATGATATTCGCTCTGTTATTTGTATTGGCACTGCTCTATGGAGCGTTGAAACTAATCAATAGCAGAAACAAGTTAGATAGTGGACGGTCGGTTGAAAACATTGGTGGGACAAACCTCGGAAACAACAAATCTCTTCAACTTGTGAAAGTTGGAAACAGTGTGTTGGTTGTGGGGGTGGGAGACTCCATCAATCTGCTGAAAGAAATAACAGATGAACAAGAACGTGAACAACTTATTCAGTCTTACAGAGACCGTTCTGAGAATATGACAATTAATTCCGATAAGTTGTCAAGTATGATGGAAAAGTTCAAAGGAATAAAGAAAACAAACAGCAAATCAAGCTTTTCCTCTCTTTTACAAGATCAATTAGGTCAATTATCTAAAGATCGGAAAAAGAAGTTGACTGAAATGGATGATAAAAAGGAGTATGGGCAATGACGGAATTCATGGGACTATTTAGCGGGAATGAAGCGTCGACTGTCTCCACATCCGTGCAACTATTATTATTACTGACTGTTTTCTCTTTAGCACCAGCGATACTTATTTTGATGACTAGTTTTACGAGGATAATTATTGTGTTATCGTTTGTCCGAACATCCCTTGCCACCCAATCAATGCCGCCAAACCAAGTTTTAATAGGCCTTGCATTGTTTTTGACATTTTTTATTATGGCACCAACATTTTCACAAGTGAACGATCAGGCTCTACAGCCTCTTTTCAACGAAGAAATAACGCTTGATGAGGCGTATGAAAAAGCGAGCATTCCTTTAAAGGAATTCATGAGCAAACATACTAGACAAAAGGACCTGGCATTATTTATCGATTATGCAGGAATGGAAAGACCTGAGAGCATTGAAGATATACCGCTTACCGTTCTTGTACCGGCTTTTGCCATCAGTGAATTAAAAACCGCCTTTCAGATTGGCTTTATGATCTTTATTCCCTTCCTAGTCATTGACATGGTTGTCGCAAGTGTTTTGATGAGTATGGGGATGATGATGTTGCCGCCTGTTATGATTTCTTTGCCGTTCAAGATTTTATTGTTCGTCCTTGTGGACGGTTGGTATTTAATCGTGAAATCTTTATTGCTAACATTTTGAATGAGGTGTAAAAATGAGCCCGGAATTTGTAATATCTATGGCAGAAAGAGGAGTTTATACGATTCTATTAATTAGCGCACCTCTTCTGATATTGGCTTTAGTCGTGGGCTTAATTGTAAGTATCTTTCAAGCAACGACCCAGATCCAAGAGCAAACACTGGCTTTTATACCGAAAATTGTAGCGGTATTGGTGGGGTTGGTTGTTTTTGGTCCGTGGATGCTGTCCAACATGCTTTCATATGCTTTGGAAATCTTCAATAATATTCACCGGTATGTGAGTTAGTCCCATGCTAGAATGGGTGAACTATTTTCCAGCATTTTTATTGGTTTTGACAAGAGTGACGGCATTCTTTGTCACCCTGCCACTCTTTTCTTATCGGAATGTACCTTCCACTTTTAAAGTGGGTCTCGGATTTTTCTTTGCACTTGTTATGTCCTTTTCGTTGGACCTCCCGATTATAGGGATTGATGGGACATATATTTTGTTGGTAATAAAAGAGTTGATGGTAGGGCTTTTGATAGGTCTAGTCGCATATATGGTCTTATCTGCTATTCAAATTGCAGGGGGATTCATCGACTTCCAAATGGGATTTGCGATTGCCAATGTCATTGATCCGCAGACAGGCATACAGAGTCCAATCATGGGCCAATTCTTTTATACATTCGCCTTGCTGCTTCTTTTGGCTGTTAACGGGCACCACTTAATGATGGATGGCATCTTTTACAGCTATGAAATGATAGCAGTTACGCAGGCATGGATACCACTTGGGGAAGCACAAGTATTTGAGTTTGTGCTCAAAACAATCAACACCATGTTTGTCATAGCGTTGCAACTAGCCATTCCGATAGTCGGTGTACTATTTTTAGTGGATGTGGCGCTAGGGATTGTCGCTAGGACAGTGCCGCAGCTTAATGTTTTTGTGGTAGGTCTTCCTTTGAAGATAGGGGTAAGTTTTATTACGATCATATTCTCTCTCACCATCCTTTTCACCCTGTTTTATAAGCTTTTTGAACTCATGCTTTATACCATGAGAGGCTTATTGGAATTGCTTGGAGGTATCTAGATGACAAATTGGGTTAGGTTAGACCTGCAATATTTCAGTGGTGAAAAGACGGAGAAAGCTACACCGAAAAAGAAGCAGGATACAAGGAAAAAAGGGCAGGTTGCCAAAAGTGCAGATGTAAATACTTCCTTCGTATTAATTGCAGTTTTCTTATGCCTGTTTGCAATTGGTCCTTGGATGAAGGATGAGACCTTAAAGCTGTTTGAGCATTCCTTCCGCGTTTATCTGCTCGAGGAAGTGACTGTCCAAAAAGTTCATATGATATTTCTGGAGTTGATCATGCAATTGATCTGGATCATCGGACCAATTATGCTAGCTGCTCTTCTTGGAGCAGTCATAGCAAATTATCTCCAAGTAGGTCCATTATTCTCGACAGAAGCGATACATATGAAACTCAATAAGTTGGATCCAATACAAGGGTTCAAACGGATTTATTCCGTTCGCGCCATAGTCGAATTGGTTAAGTCCATGCTGAAAATTGTTTTTGTAGGGATTATAACTTTTTCTATTTTGTGGATGAGTTTAGAAGAAGTGCTGATTCTCTCTCAAAAGAATTTACATGAAGCGTTTGCCTTCTTGGGCACCTTGACCGTGAGAATGGGTTTGTTTGCAGGAGGAGCATTACTGTTTTTATCCATTTTTGATTATTTATATCAAAAGTATGATTATGAAAAAAACATCCGAATGTCTAAGCATGATGTAAAGGATGAGTATAAAAAAGCGGAAGGTGATCCGCTGATTAAATCAAAAATCAAGCAAAAACAACGCGAAATGGCAATGCAGAGGATGATGCAGGACGTTCCTCAGGCAGATGTCATCATTACAAATCCAACCCACTTTGCGATTGCATTGAAATATGATGAATCAAAAGGTGATGCGCCGATTGTTCTTGCAAAAGGCGTGGATTATGTTGCTAAAAAGATTAAAGAAAAAGCAAAAGAGCATAACATTGTCACAGTGGAAAATAAACCGCTGGCAAGGTCACTTTATAGCCAAGCTGAAATAGGAGATGCCATCCCTGAAGAATTTTTTCAGGCGGTAGCGGAGATTCTGGCATATGTTTATCGATTACAAAATCAAGTGAAATGATGGTTGAAAGAAAAGGAGAGATAGAAGTTCATGTCAGCAAAAGATTTATCCGTATTACTTAGTGTCATTTTGATTATTGCCATGTTAATTATTCCTTTTTATCCATGGATGCTAAGTATTTTTATCATTATTAATATCTCCCTTGCTCTAATTGTCCTATTAACAACCATGAATATTCAAGAGCCGTTGCAATTCTCCATATTTCCGTCCTTGCTTTTATTACTAACACTGTACAGGTTAGGTCTAAACGTTTCTACGACAAGATCCATTCTGAGTGAAGGTACTGCGGGTACTGTTGTAGAAACGTTTGGAACATTCGTGGTAGGTGGCAATGTGGTCGTTGGACTTGTTGTATTTATCATTTTGGTGGTTATACAGTTTGTTGTTATTACGAAAGGTGCAGAACGTGTCTCAGAGGTGGCTGCACGTTTTACATTGGATGCAATGCCAGGGAAACAAATGAGCATTGATGCAGACCTGAACGCAGGAATGATTTCTGAACAAGCAGCAAAAGAAAGACGTGAAAAAATTGCAAAAGAAGCAGACTTCTACGGAGCGATGGACGGGGCCAGTAAGTTTGTGAAAGGTGACGCCATAGCAGGGATTATCATCGTGTTCATCAATGTAATCTTCGGTATTGTTATCGGGATGGCTCAGATGGGATTGAGTTTTGCTGAATCTGCTCAAAAATTTACGCTTCTAACGGTAGGGGATGGAATTGTATCTCAAATTCCTGCCCTGCTGATAGCAACTGCTACAGGTATCGTGGTTACAAGGGCGGCATCTGAGGGGAATCTTGGTGGAGATATTACGAAACAGTTGTTTGCCTATCCGCAAATGCTTTATGTTGCTGGAACCACCATTCTCCTTCTTGGTATTGCCACTCCGATTGGTCCTTTATTAACGGCACCAATTGCTTCTCTTATTATCGTAGGTGGCTATATGATAAGCCAAAAGCAAAAAGCAGATATTGTTGTGGAAGAGGAAACGGAAGAGGAAGTAGTGACAGATGAATTAAGGAGTCCTGACAGTGTGGTCAACCTTTTATCTGTCGACCCGGTAGAATTTGAATTCGGTTATGGATTGATTCCATTGGCAGACTCCAAGCAGGGGGGAGACTTGCTAGATAGGATAGTCATGATAAGACGCCAACTAGCACTTGAGCTTGGGTTAGTCATCCCTGTTGTTCGCATCCGGGATAATATTCAGCTGCAACCCAACGAATACCGTTTAAAAATCAAAGGAAATGAAGTCGCGAAAGGCGAGCTCTTGCTTGATCACTATCTTGCTATGAGCCCGGGAATGGATGAAGACAGCATTGAAGGAATTGATACGATAGAACCTTCCTTTGGTCTCCCAGCAAAATGGATAAGCGAGGATATGAAAGATGAAGCAGAAATGTATGGCTATACCGTTGTAGATCCTCCTTCAGTGGTATCAACACATATTACAGAAAAAATGAAACAACATGCCTACGAACTTCTTGGTAGGCAGGAAACAAAACAACTTGTCGATCATTTGAAAGAAAGTACGCCAATTTTAGTGGAAGAGGTAACACCTTCGCCACTTTCCATTGGGGATGTTCAAAAAGTCCTTGCCAAACTTCTTAAAGAAAACGTATCGATTAGGAACCTGCCTATTATTTTTGAAACGTTGGCAGATTACGGGAAGATGTCAGCAGACACAGACCTTCTGACAGAGTATGTAAGACAAGCACTAAGTAAACAGATAACCAATCAATATGCCGTTGGAAATGAGACGTTTAAGGTCGTTACATTGGCAGGCAGGGTGGAAAAACTGATTGCTGATCACATTCAACAAACAGAACATGGCAACTTCTTATCCCTTGATCCCAATGTATCGATGGAAATTGTACAAAAGGTGGGCGAGCAAATGGAACAGTTTTCTGTTTATGAGCAATCCCCGATCCTATTATGCTCTCCGGCTGTCAGGATGTATGTGAAGCAAATGCTAGATCGATATTTACCGCAAGTACCTGTTCTGTCTTATAACGAATTGGAAGCAAGCATAGAAGTACAAAGCATCGGGGTGGTGAATGTGGAAGGATGAAAGTGAAAAAATATAAAGCCGAGAATATGCAACAGGCTATGCAACTGGTTCGACTTGAATTGGGAGATGATGCGGTCATCCTTAATTCCAAAGCAGTTAAGACATCAAGATTTTTCGGGCTCCTTTCCAAAAAGGGAGTGGAAGTGATAGCAGCAGTGGATGAAGATTTATCTAACCAGACGGTGAAAACAAAAAATATCCCTATTCAATCTGAGGGAATTCCAGATTCTAAGCAAAAAATCTCTTCTCCAGCAGCCTCGAGAATAGAACAAGATAAACTTTTTGACAGCATACTAGAAATGAAGAAAATGATGAAAAGCTTAACCCAAGAAAAGCAAAGGGACCCATTGTTGCCGGATTTTTTCTTCCATTTGGAAGAAAAGCTCTTACAAAGTGAAATTAGCTCCCTCCATGTAGAAGAGCTGATGGAAACCATTTATGAAAAATGGCTGGAAAATAAAACAATGACAGATAAATCTTTGCTGAAACTGTTGGAAACGGAAGTGCTTCAGTCTTTAGGAGAGGTATCTTTTGATCAAGATTCTTACAAAAAGAAGTTTATCTGTCTAGTAGGCCCAACAGGAGTCGGTAAAACAACAACATTGGCAAAGCTTGCTGCCGACGCATCCCTTAAAAAGGGGAAATCAATCGGTTTCATTACAACAGATACTTACCGTATCGCTGCAATCGAACAATTAAAAACGTATGCAAGCATTCTAGATGCACCCATTGAAGTTTGTTATTCCGCCGAGGACTTTTCGGCAGCTAAAAACAAGCTATCCCATTTGGATGTCGTCTTTATCGATACAGCTGGAAGAAATTTTCTAAACGAACGATTTGTAGAAGAATTGAAGGAAGTACTGGATTTTAAAGAGGAAATGACGACTTTCTTGGTTTTATCCCTTACTTCCAAAATGTCTGATATGAAAAAAATAACGGACCAGTTTTGGAATGTGGGAATCCATCAATTCATTTTTACTAAAAAAGACGAAACAACCTCGATTGGTTCGATGTACGAGATATCCAGAACGTATCAAAAAAGTGCTGCGTTTGTAACAGATGGCCAAAATGTTCCTGAGGACCTTATTCCGTTCACGAAAGAACTGATGGTTCGCACGATCATGGAGGAAATTGGGGAATGAATGATCAGGCAAGAGCTTTAAGGGAACAAGTGAAAAGATCAAAAGAAAGTCCGCAAGAAGACCCTGCCATAAGACAAGAAGCAAGGGCCATTGCGGTGATGAGCGGAAAAGGTGGGGTCGGCAAGTCGAATTTCTCATTGAACTTCTCCTTATCCCTGCAAAAAAAAGGCTATAACGTTTTACTTTTTTGATATGGACATAGGGATGGCCAATATTGACATTCTACTGGGAGTTACGCAAAGATACAGCATTCTGCACCTTTTTGAACGGAACCTTCCACTAGAAGAGATTGTTCAAAAAGGGCCAGAAGGATTATCATATATTGCCGGTGGTTCCGGCTTAAAAGATATATTTCATTTTGATGAACAAAAAAGAAATCATTTTCTCTCTCAGCTTCAACGATTGTCCATTCAATATGATTACATTATTTTTGATATGGGAGCAGGGATTACAAATGAAAGTTTGCAATTAATCTTGTCCTGTAACGAAATAATCTTGATTTCAACATGCGAACCTACCGCAATGACAGATGCTTACTCTGCCATGAAATTTATCCACAACCACGACCAAAATATACCTTTTCAGTTGGTGGTCAATCGTGCGATAAGTGTAAAACATGCCACAAATACTGCTGTAAGGCTACAATCTGTTTCTCAAAAATTCTTGAACAGAAGCCTTTCCCATTTGGGGTCGTTACCTGACGATAAGTATGTGACGTTAGCTGTGATGGAACAAACTCCATTTGTATTAAGATTTCCCAACAGTCATGTAAGTCGTGCTGTCCAAGACATTGCTTCAAATTATTTACGTGGACAGGACACTAATTCCACCAAGAAAACGAACTCATTTATACATAAGCTGCGACGACTGTTCGGTTAGCGTTATGGAAAGGAAGGCGTTTAGCATGAACAAAGTGAAAGTACTTATTACGGATGACTCCATTTTTATGCGAAAGCTATTATCCGATCTATTGGAAAAACATCCTGAGATAGAGGTAATAGCCACTGCTAAAAACGGAAAAGAAGCTATTGAGAAAATTAAAGAGTACTCTCCTGATGTTATAACGTTGGATGTAGAGATGCCACAGATGAATGGCTTGCAGGCACTAGAGGTCATTATGAGAGAACATCCGGTTCCTACTATTATGCTATCAAGTACAACAACAGAGGGTTCCTTAAATACGATCATTGCAATGGAACAAGGTGCAGTAGATTTCGTTGCCAAACCCTCAGGTGCCATTTCACTTGATATACATAAAGTGAAAGAGGAACTAATCGAAAAAATTCTGCTTGCATCCCGATCAAACATCTCTCTTTTCAAGCAACCTATAAAAAAAGAGAAGGAAATACTTTCCTCTCAGAGTTTTTATAGTAAAATAGACCTATTGGAAAAGGCGGGTAAGCGTGATGCAGTGGTTTGTATCGGAACATCCACTGGAGGTCCACGTGCGTTGCAAACACTTCTTACGGCGCTTCCTAAATCTTTTCCTGCACCATTATTTATTGTTCAGCATATGCCAAAACATTTTACCAAGTCACTTGCAAATAGACTAAACTCCATTTGCGAAATAACAGTAGTAGAGGCTGTACATAATCAAAAAGTGGAAAAGGGGACCGCATATATCGCACCGGGAGATTTTCATATGGAAGTGATAAAGCGTGCAGGAAGCCTCTTCATTCATCTTCATGAAGCCCCTCCTATTCGGGGCCACCGTCCTTCTGTAGACACATTATTCCGTTCCATTGGGAATCTTGAAACCTATCAAAAAATTGCTGTGATCCTAACAGGCATGGGGAATGATGGAACAGCCGGATTAAAGCAATTAAAGGAAAATGGAAAAACGGAAACAGTGGCACTTGCTGAGTCAGAAGAATCATGTATCGTTTATGGCATGCCAAGGGCCGCAATACATTCAGGTATGGTAGATGAAGTACATCATCTAAAAGATATGTCAAAGAGAATTAACCAATACATTTTGTCTTAGGGGTGCAATGAATGGACTTAAACCAATATTTAGATATTTTTCTTGAAGAGAGCAAAGAACATTTGCAAACTATCAATAATCAGCTATTAGAGTTGGAGAAACACCCTGCCAACATTGAAATTGTTAACGAGATTTTTCGGTCTGCGCATACCCTCAAAGGTATGTCTGCCACAATGGGTTATGAAGATCTGGCAAGCCTTACCCATCAGATGGAAAACGTTCTTGATCTTATTCGTAATGAAAAACTAAATGTTACCACCAACCTGTTAGATATTATATTTCGTTCCGTTGAATACCTAGAGGAAATGGTGCTTTCTATTTCAGAAGGTGGAGATGGAAAGAAAGATGTCAAAGAAGTGGTTGCCCTGCTTATTAAAATTGAGAAGGGGGAAGAATATTCCTTGCCCAAAAACTCTGAGGAACAAAAATCTACAGAGCATTCTTATGATTCCTATGAGATTACGATATTGCAACAATCAGAGGAACAGGGATACACACCATATGAAGTAACAATCACTCTTCGACAAGACTGTCTGTTAAAAGCTGCAAGAGTGTTCATGGTATTTGAAGTGGTGGAGGGGATGGGAGAAGTAATTAAATCAAATCCATCCGTTGATCTTTTAGAAGAAGAGAAGTTTGAAAATAGTTTCCAAATTACGATGGTTTCAAAAGAAGAAGTAAGTAGTATCAAAGAAAAGATAATGAAGGTATCTGAGCTTGAAAAGGTAAATGTCATTAAGCTAGATACGCAAGAGCTTGCAACTTTTGATGGCGAAAGTTCCGTAGAAGCAGCTGTAGAAGAAATAACTTCAGCACAAGTAGAAGCAGCTCCAACAACCTCAGTGTTGGAAAAAAAGGAAGAGAAGTCAACTCCAGTCAAGGGGACACCGGGATCCAATAAAACAATCCGGGTTAGCATTGATCGTTTAGACGGTTTAATGAACTTGTTTGAAGAGCTTGTCATAGACAGAGGCAGATTAGAACAAATCTCTAAGGATTTGAATGAGCAAGAATTAATTGAAACTGTGGAAAGAATGTCCCGAATCTCTAATGATTTACAAAATATAATTTTAAATATGCGTATGGTCCCAATAGAAACAGTCTTTAACCGCTTTCCTAGAATGGTAAGGCAATTGGCAAGAGATCTAGGGAAAAAGGTGGACATTGAAATTATTGGGGCGGAAACAGAACTTGATAGAACCGTGATGGATGAAATAGGAGACCCTCTTGTTCATTTATTGCGCAATGCCATAGACCATGGCATTGAGATCCCTGAGATTAGAAGTAGTAATGGAAAGCCCGAAGAAGGCAAAATAACGCTAAAAGCGTATCATAGCGGAAATCATGTTTTTATTGAAATCATGGATAATGGTGCCGGTATCTCGAAAGAAAAAGTTCTTAACAAAGCCATCAGTAAGGGTGTCATTACTCAACAAGAAGGGGAAAGATTAAGTGAACAAGAAGTGTATCAACTTATACTTTCTTCCGGTTTTTCCACAGCAGAAGTAATTTCTGATATATCCGGCCGAGGCGTAGGACTTGATGTGGTGAAAAACACGATAGAGTCATTAGGCGGGAAAATCACCATTGATTCTCTTGAAGGAGCAGGTACGACATTTTCCATCCAGCTACCGTTGACACTATCCATCATCTCCGTTTTATTAACGGAAATTGAGAACGAAAAATATGCAATTCCTTTATCTTCTATTATAGAGACTGCCATTATTAAAAAAGAGGAAATCCTGACAGCACATAACCAGGAAGTCATTGATTTCAGGGGTAAAATTGTACCTGTAGTCTACTTGGAAAAAGTATTCGAGGTTCATAAGCAGCAAGTAGAACCTCCAGAGTTTTATTCACTTGTCTTGGTGAAAAAAGGTGAAAAAATTGCCGCATTAGTGGTGGATTCCTTCATAGGACAACAAGAAGTAGTTCTTAAGGGACTAGGACAATACCTGAACTCTACCTTTGCAATCAGCGGAGCAACCATCCTCGGAGACGGCCAAGTAGCCCTAATCGTAGACTGTAATGCTTTAATTAAATAAAGACCCTAGCTGTTGATTGGAGCAAAAGGCGAAGACTCCTGAGGGAGATAGCGCTAGGTGGAGACCCCGCAGGCGTAGCGAGGCCACTGAAAAACCCAATAACCTATCTTTTGGATAATTAATAGCTGTTGATTGGAGCAATAGGCGGAGACTCCTACGGGGGAGTAGCGACAATGTTGAGACCCCGCAGGGCGTAGCCCGAGGAGGCTCAAGGTCGCCCCGTGGAAAGCGAAGCCGTTTGCGGAAATCAACAGCGGTAGCTTAACAAAATCTAACATCAAAGACTTTTTCAGTGGCCATGGCGTAGCCGAGGAGGCTCCAGCAGCGCCCCTAGGAAAGCGAAGCCATTTGCGGAAATCAACAGCAGTATCAAACGATACCATTTATTAAATATGAACAGGAGGTAACATTTATGGAAGCAACAGAAAAGAAATTAAAGCTAATAGTATTCGAACTTCAAAAAGAAGAATACGCCATACCAGTCCAACAAGTACGGTCCATTGAAAAACTACTGCCGATCACACGTGTTCCCAACGTCCCTCCTCATATAAAAGGAGTCATCAACCTAAGGGGCGTCATCACACCAATTGTGGACTTGCGAGCAAGGTTCGACATTGAGGAAAAAAGAAAAACAGATGCATCTCGTATCATCATCACCGTAGTGGACGAACATGAAGTAGGATTTATTGTAGATGCGGCCAATGATGTAGTCGATATTACAGAGGACCAAATAGAACCCGCTCCGGAAGTTGTAGGCTCTGTTGAAAATAAATATGTCCAAGGTGTAGTGAAAATCGATAAAAGGCTTTTTGTATGTTTAGACCTAAATGAAATCCTGCAGCTAGATCAATCCAAGGATTGAGGCCATACAGATGAACAATGAAGATAAATTAAATGAGTTAGATTTATTAAAAGAGTTGGGAAACATAGGGGCAGGCAATGCAGCAACCGCATTATCCCAGCTTCTTAATAAAGAGATACACATGAATGTCCCTTTAGCCAAAATTGTCTCTTTTAATGAGATGATGGACTTAATGGGAGGCTCAGACAGACCTGTCGCAGCTGTTTTTCTTAGAATGGAAGGTGAATTATCAGGAAGCTTATTCTTTGTTTTATCATTAGATGATGCAACGAAGCTGATTAACCAACTTATTCCTGAGAAGAAAATAAGTGTAGAGGAACTTCCCTCACATGAACTTGGTTTATCCGCCTTACAAGAACTAGGGAATATAATTTCTGCTCACTATTTAACAGCGCTATCTGAGTGTATTGGGCTTGCGGTCACACCTTCTGTACCGCAAGTCACCATTGATATGGTAGGCGCGATTGTGGTAACGGGACTGTTGGAAATCTCCCAAGTCAGTGATCACTCCATTTTCATTGACACAGAATTGACAGAAACAACAGATAACCAGATAGAGAAGACGAAAGGCCATTTTTTCCTAATCCCCTATCCAGATTCATTTGAAAAAATATTGGCTGCTTTGGGTGAAAAATAATGACGAGCGTAGATTCAGTCGTTAAAGTCGGTATTGCGGAAATGGGAATAGTGAAATCTCCTCAACTGATTCGAACTGCTGGACTTGGTTCATGTGTAGGGGTTGTTATTTATGATACTTCTACCAAGATTGCCGGAATGGTCCATATCATGCTTCCAGATTCGAATTTGACGAGACAGGCTCCTGTCAATGCAGATAAATATGCGGATACAGGAATTTTGCATCTAGTTGATAAACTTCTATTAAAAGGAATCAAGTCATACAGCATGAAAGCCAAAATTGCAGGCGGAGCACAGATGTTCCAATTCAGCAGTTCTGGAACTGACATGATGAGGATAGGACCAAGAAATGTAGAAGCGGTAAAGGAGAAGCTTGCCGCCTTACATATTCCATTAATCAGTGAGGACTGTGGAGGAAACAATGGAAGAACCATTGAATTTAATCCTGAAAACGGGAAATTAATGATAAAAACCGTTAATAAAGGAGTATGTTACATTTAACCGCTTTCGGTCTTAGGAGTATATAAGGAGGAAAGCCATGACTACTTCAACTTCAAATAATGATTCCGCCTATTGGGATCTTTGGAAAACAAAAAAAGATCCCGATGCAGGGGACTTTCTAGTGAAAAAATATATGCCACTTGTCCATTACCATGTCCAGCGAATTTCAACCGGTCTGCCTAAAAGTGTGAAAAGGGAAGAATTGAAGAGCCTGGCATTTGTGGGACTGTTTGATGCAATTGAAAAATTTGATCCGTCAAGGGATTTGAAGTTTGATACATATGCATCTTTCAGAATCAGAGGATCTATTATTGATGGTTTACGAAAAGAGGACTGGCTCCCAAGAAGTGTAAGGGAAAAGGCAAAGAGAATCGAGTCCACTTTAGAAAACCTAGAACAGAAACTGATGAGAAATGCCACACTGGAGGAAGTTGCAGCACACCTAGATATGCCGGAGGAAGAAGTCTCCACCGTCATGCATGAAGTCTTTTATTCAAACATACTTTCCATGGATGAGATGCCAAAAGAAAACGATGAACAATCGCATGGTGCATATGTTCTTAAAGACGAAAAGGTTATTTCTCCAGAGGAAGAATTAATAAAGTCGGAACTCATTCAACTTCTAGGCGAACAGATTGAGAATCTGACTGAAAATGAACAAATAGTTATCAGCTTATTTTATAAAGAAGAGCTTACTTTGACAGAGATTGGGCAAGTATTGGGACTTACAACATCCCGTATTTCCCAAATACATTCCAAGGCAATTTTCAAACTAAGAAAACAATTAAATCCTATGTTGTAACACGCGTGTATGGCCGCCTGCTTTCCCATAGGACAGCAGGCAAATGATAAAAGGGTTGTGAAGACATGTTAATAATTTTTACTATTGTAAATTTCGCACTCATTCTTCTTGCGATTTTTTTTATTATTTTACTTTTCCTCAAGCTATCCAGAGTTCAACAACTAGAACAAGAGTATCGTACTTTGATTCAAGAAGCAGAAGATACCATCACAAGCTATGTATTAGAACTAAAAGAAGAAAACAATTCCTTTTTACAAAAACTGTCCAATTCAAATCATGATATCTCCCATTCAGACAAACAAGAAAGCTTTGATGCAAGGGAAGATGCGCTTACTGAGGCGGATTTAAAGGAATTATTAATGCAAGAAAACGTTCGGGAAGAGCATAAAGAAACTTTGATCGCAGAGAAACCATTTGAGGAATGGAACTTAAATGATCAGGTAAAACATTTAAGTGAAAATGGGCTCACTTCTTCTGAAATTGCCAAAAAACTTAACAAAGGGAAAACAGAAATAGAATTACTATTGAAATTTCGACAATGAAACCTATTTAAAACTTGATTGTCAAAAGTGATTGTGATATATTTATTTTCGGTGTTATAAATTCACACGTTTGCCGATCTGAGCATTGGTGCTGATTCGTCAGTTTTGCTTGGAGATGACGTTAACGGAGGAAAAAAAACCATTAGGAGGAATATAACATGTCAGTAATTTCTATGAAACAATTATTAGAAGCTGGTGTACACTTCGGTCACCAAACTCGTCGCTGGAACCCAAAAATGAAGAGATATATCTTCACTGAGCGTAACGGCATCTACATCATCGACCTTCAAAAAACGGTTAAAAAGGTTGAAGAAGCTTATAACTTCGTTAAAGAACTTGCAGGTAACGGCGGAACAGTATTATTCGTTGGTACTAAAAAGCAAGCTCAAGATTCTGTGAAGGAAGAAGCAGAACGTTCTGGAATGTACTATGTTAACCAACGTTGGTTGGGTGGAACATTAACTAACTTTGAAACAATCCAAAAGCGTATCTCCCGTCTAAAAGCTATTGAAAAAATGCAAGAAGACGGTACTTTCGAAGTACTTCCTAAGAAAGAAGTTGTAATGTTGAAGAAAGAGCTTGATCGTCTTGAGAAATTCTTAGGCGGAATCAAGGACATGAAAGGTCTTCCTGATGCATTGTTCATCATCGACCCACGCAAAGAGCGTATCGCTGTTGCAGAAGCAAGAAAATTAAACATCCCTATCGTTGGTATCGTTGACACTAACTGTGATCCAGACGAAATCGATGTTGTAATCCCTGCAAACGATGATGCTATTCGCGCGGTTAAACTATTAACTGGTAAAATGGCAGACGCTATCTTAGAAGCTAAACAAGGCGAAGAGACAGCTACAACTACTGCATAATTTGATTTAAGAAAAAGGTGATAAGAGGGGAAAGCCTTTTATCACTTTTTTTTGGAAAATATGACAATCTTAATAAAAAATATTTACATATTCTAAGGAGGAAATGAACAATGGCTGTTACTGCTCAAATGGTAAAAGAATTACGTGAAAAAACTGGCGCTGGCATGATGGATTGCAAAAAAGCGTTAACGGAAACAAACGGAGACATGGAAAAAGCAATCGATTTCTTGCGTGAAAAAGGGATTGCTAAAGCTGCAAAGAAAACAGATCGTATCGCTGCTGAAGGTCTTACTGCTATCGTAACAAAAGGAAATGAAGCGGTAATCCTTGAAGTAAACTCCGAGACTGATTTCGTTGCGAAAAACGAAGGCTTCAAAACGCTTGTAAACGAATTAGGTGAATTCCTTATCTCCAACAAGCCTGAGTCTGTAGAAGTTGCTCTTGAAGCAAAAATGGACAACGGTGTTGCAGTTTCTGAGCACATCAACTCTGCAATTGCTAAAATTGGTGAGAAATTGACTCTTCGTCGTTACACGATCGTTACAAAAACTGACGCAGACGCATTCGGTGCATACTTGCACATGGGCGGACGCATCGGAGTATTGACTCTTCTTGAAGGTACTACTGATGAAGCAGCTGCAAAAGACGTTGCTATGCACATCGCTGCAATCAACCCTAAATACATCACTCGTGACGAAGTTTCTCAAGAAGAAGCAGACCGCGAGCGTAAAGTATTAACTGAACAAGCTCTAAACGAAGGTAAGCCAGAAAACATCGTAGCTAAAATGGTAGAAGGCCGTCTTGGAAAATACTTCGAAGATATCTGCCTACTTGACCAATCTTTCGTTAAGAACCCTGACATGAAAGTTCGTCAATTCGTAGAAAGCAAAGGCGCTACTGTAAAATCTTTCATCCGTTATGAAGTTGGAGAAGGAATCGAAAAACGCCAAGACAACTTTGCTGAAGAAGTAATGAGCCAAGTTAAAAAATAAGAGTAACAACATATATAAGAGGGGAACACAATATGTGTTCCTCTTTTTAAAAGGATAGGCTGAATATCTCAGACCTATTTCCCTGTTGACTGTAGTGCAAGGTGTGAGACTCCGAAGTGAGGAGGCTCAAGCACCGCCCCTCGGAAAGCGAACACCTGGAACGGAAGGAAACAGGAGTAAAAGAAAATCTCAACCCTTTTATTAATGGAGGTTACTATGGCTCAAGCTAAATTTCAACGTATCGTACTAAAACTAAGCGGAGAAGCACTTGCCGGTGAACAAGGCTTCGGCATCAACCCAACCGTCATCAAATCCGTATCCCAACAAGTAAAAGAACTAACCGAACTAGGCGTAGAAGTCGCAGTTGTCGTAGGCGGCGGAAACATCTGGAGAGGAAAAGTAGGCAGCGAAATGGGCATGGACCGTGCATCAGCAGACTATATGGGCATGCTTGCAACTGTTATGAACTCCTTAGCACTTCAAGATAGCCTAGAAAACTCCGGTGTACAAACACGAGTTCAAACATCGATTGAAATGCGCCAGGTTGCTGAACCTTACATTAGAAGAAAAGCGATTCGCCACTTAGAGAAAAAACGTGTAGTCATCTTCGCAGCTGGTACAGGGAACCCATACTTCTCCACAGATACTACTGCAGCATTGCGTGCAGCGGAAATCGAAGCAGATGTCATCTTGATGGCAAAGAACAATGTGGATGGAGTATACAGTGCAGATCCAACTATCGATGCTACTGCAACTAAGTATGATACATTATCTTACCTAGATGTATTACGTGAAGGATTAGCTGTAATGGACTCTACTGCATCTTCCTTATGTATGGACAATGATATCCCTATTATCGTTTTCTCCATCATGGAAGAAGGAAACATTAAGCGCGTAGTGTTAGGTGAAAATATCGGAACGATTGTGAGGGGGAAATAATTATGGCAAATCAAGTTATTACTCAAACAAAAGACAGAATGGAAAAAGCGGTACAAGCTTACTCCAGAGAATTGGCAACGATTCGTGCTGGACGTGCAAGTGCAGCACTTTTAGATAAAGTAACAGTTGACTACTACGGGGCACCAACTCCAGTCAACCAATTGGCTTCTTTAAATGTACCTGAAGCAAGACTTCTTGTGGTACAACCTTATGATAAAACATCATTGGGTGATATTGAAAAAGCGATCATCAAAGCAGACCTTGGATTAAACCCATCAAATGATGGTACAGTAATCCGTATTTCTATTCCTGCATTGACAGAAGAGCGCCGTAAAGAACTAGTAAAACAAATTAAGAAAATTTCTGAAGAAGCGAAAGTGGGAATCCGCAATATTCGCCGTGATGGAAATGATGATTTGAAGAAACTAGAAAAGAACGGGGAAATCACGGAAGACGAGTTACGCGGCTATACGGATGACATCCAAAAGCAGACTGACGCGTTCATTGCGAAGGTTGATACCGTTACAAAAGAAAAAGAAAAAGAAATCATGGAAGTATAAGCGATTTACATGTAAAATAGAAAGATGGAAAGACCCTCTAATGTTTACAGGGGGTTTTTTTGTTAATACTGTTACTATAAATGGATAGACCCCTATAGGTACGTCTGTTTATTTTTAATGGAGGATTTTTATGCTGAAGAAAATACAAGAGTGGAGAGGCAAAGAAACCTCTAAATCGCTTAGCTTAAAAGAAGAAATAATGAATCATCCCATTCCAGAGCATATCGCCATTATCATGGACGGCAATGGAAGATGGGCCAAAAAGCGTGCTATGCCTAGAATAGCCGGACATCATGAAGGAATGAAGACGGTAAGAAAAATCACCAAGGCTGCAAATAGCCTGGGAGTAAAAGTTCTGACTATGTATGCATTCTCAACTGAAAATTGGAAGAGACCGAAACTGGAAGTCGATTTTCTGATGAAACTGCCAGAAGAGTTCCTCGGTACATTTCTTCCTGAATTAATGGAAGAGAATGTACAAGTTCGGCTTATGGGGAATAAGTCCGATCTACCAGAACATACGCTTAGAGCTGTTAACAATGCAATGGAGAAGACGAAGGATAACACTGGACTTATTCTTAACTTTGCATTAAATTATGGGGGACGCGATGAAATCCTTCGTGCTGTAAAGAATGTAGCTGCTGATATCAAGGATAATGCACTTACAACCGATCAATTAACAGAAGAGATGTTCTCAGAATATCTTTTCAGCAATTTATTACCGGATCCTGATCTTTTAATACGTACTAGCGGTGAAATACGATTAAGCAATTTTATGCTATGGCAATTGGCGTATGCAGAATTTTATTTTACTGATGTACTATGGCCTGACTTTGAAGAAAACGATTTATATGAGGCAATTAATAGTTTTCAAATGCGCGGGAGAAGATTTGGTGGTATATAAGAAGGTGTTGGACATACAATGAAACAAAGAATTATAACGGCTGTCATTGCAGCCGCAGTTTTTTTACCAATCGTTATTTACGGAAAGCTTCCATTTGTTGCATTTATCTATTTTCTTGCAACAGTCGGACTATTTGAAGCGATGAGAATGAAGCGTATGTCTATGGCAAGTGTACCTGGAGTGTTGTCATTGTTCCTTCTATGGTTTTTGATGATACCTTCAAACATGTTTGAGGCAGATTCGCTGATACTCACAAAAATGGATTTCATCCTGCTTATTGCCCTATTGCTATTATCGTACACGGTTCTTTCTAAGAATAGGTTCACATTCGATGATGTCGGATTTTTATTAATTTCGACCATCTATGTTGGATTAGGCTTTTATTATTTCATTGAAATTAGAGAACTAGCATTAGCGTTCGTGTTTTTTGCATTATTCGTAATATGGACGACAGATTCTGGAGCATACTTTATTGGAAAATCAATGGGGAAAACCAAATTGTGGCCAGAGATTAGTCCTAATAAAACAGTAGAAGGTTCACTTGGTGGAGTTATTTGTGCGATTGTTCTGGCATTAATTTTCCACTTTGTTGTTGATTTCGATCACTCGCTTTTTATCACCATTATTATTGCTAGCCTTTTATCCATTTTTGGACAAATTGGCGATTTGGTGGAATCTGCTCTGAAAAGGCATTACAAAATTAAAGATTCAGGTTCTATTTTACCTGGTCATGGTGGAATATTAGATCGCTTTGACAGCCTTCTTTTTGTATTGCCGTTATTGCATTTTATACATATCTTTCTTTTCTGACACATTAGAGAAGGTTTTGGAGAGGTGAGTGTTGGTGAGGAAAATAAGTTTATTGGGAGCATCAGGCTCAATAGGATTACAAACTATAGAAGTAATAAGACAGCATAATGATCAATTTCATTTACTGGCTTTTAGTGTAGGTGGTAATGTTAGAGTCGCACAAGAATTGATTCAAGAATTTTCACCACATGTCGTTTCCGTACAATCAAAAGAAGATTGTGAAACGCTGAAGAGTCAATTTGCTTCGACAGACACCCGCTTTGTTTATGGAGAAGAAGGCTTAATTGAAGTGGCTACCCTCAAAGAAGTCGATGTGTTGGTTAATGCTGTGATGGGAAGCGTTGGACTTGTTCCCACCCTGCATGCCATCGAACATAAGAAGGTGATTGCACTCGCTAACAAGGAAACTCTCGTGACAGCTGGTCATATCGTGATGGAGGCAGCCAGGAAGCATCAGGTGCCGATCCTTCCTGTGGACAGTGAGCATTCAGCAATTTACCAGTGTCTTCAAGGGGAAAAGGAAAAAAATATCGAAACCATCATACTTACAGCATCAGGAGGAAGCTTTCGCGACCGTACGAGACAACAGCTTGAAGGTGTAACAAGAGAAGATGCACTCAATCATCCAAACTGGTCGATGGGTGCAAAAATAACCATTGATTCGGCTACCATGATGAACAAGGGATTGGAAGTAATAGAAGCTCATTGGCTGTTTAATATCCCTTATGACGACATACAAGTGGTTTTGCATAGGGAAAGCGTCATTCATTCCATGGTGGAGTTTCATGATACCAGTATCATTGCCCAGCTCGGAACACCAGATATGAGAGTTCCCATCCAGTATGCACTAACATATCCGGATAGATTGCCACATCCAACAGGTATAAGATTGAACTTTATGGAAATGGGTAAGCTACATTTCGAAAAAATGGATTTTGACCGTTTCCGCTGTTTACAGTATGCCTTTGATGCAGGAAAAGCAGGAGGTACCATGCCAACTGTGTTAAATGCAGCAAATGAGGTTGCTGTTGATGCTTTTCTAAATGGGAAAATTGAATTCTTAGCCATAGAAACATTTATCGAAAAGGCTATGTCCAAGCATTCCTTTCAACTAAATCCTGATCTAGAGACGATTAGGGAAGTGGATTTGGAAACTAGAAATTTTGTTCGTTCACTAATAGATTAGAGGTGGAAATCTAGTGAATACTGTAATCGCGTTTATTATCATTTTTGGAGTACTTGTTTTTGTCCATGAACTTGGACATCTAGTATTCGCCAAAAGAGCCGGTATACTTTGTAGAGAATTTGCAATTGGGTTTGGTCCCAAAGTGTTTTCTTTCAAGAAAAATGAAACTGTCTATACGATAAGACTTCTTCCTATAGGAGGTTTTGTCCGTATGGCTGGGGAAGATCCTGAAACCATTGAAATCAAACCAGGCTATCATATTGGCCTCCTGTTTAACGCTAAAGAAGAAGTCAACAAAGTAGTAGTCAATAATAAAGATAAACACCCTGATGCAAAAGTCATCGAGGTTGAATATGCAGACCTCGAGAAGGAACTTGTCATTAGAGGATATGAAATGAATGAAGAGGAAGTTTTGAAAGAGTTTAAGGTGAGTGAAGAATCGTACTTTGTTATGGACGGGCAAGAAATTCAAAACGCTCCTTATAACAGACAATTTGGATCAAAGACACTTGGTCAACGTACGATGGCAATATTTGCTGGCCCTATGATGAACTTTGTACTAGCCTTTTTCATCTTCACATTCCTTGGAATGGTACAAGGTTACCCTATCAACGAATCTGTTATCGGAGAATTGACTCCGGATGGAGCTGCACAGGCTGCTGGTTTGCAACAAGGTGATAAAGTGGTTGCCATTAACGATACAGAAGTTTCGACCTGGGAAGAGGTAGTGAAAATCATTCAAGTAAATCCTGGTGAGGAACTTGATTTCTTGATTGAAAGAGGTGGACAATCCGAGACGATTGCGATAACCCCTAAAGCAGAAACTATTGAAGGTGAAACTCGCGGAATTATCGGTGTTTACATGCCGATGGAACAGTCTTTCTGGGGCTCTTTCCCTAAAGCCGCCTCTGAGACGTATAACTGGTCAAAAGAGATAGTGGTAGGGTTAGGTAAATTAATCACTGGTCAATTCTCCCTAGACATGCTGTCAGGTCCTGTTGGGATTTATAAATCAACGGAAGTTGTGGCAGAATCCGGCGTATTCCTATTGATGAGATGGGCTGCGGTCCTTAGTATCAACTTAGGTATTATCAATCTCCTACCAATTCCGGCACTGGATGGTGGAAGATTGATGTTCTTCGCAGCAGAAGCAGTAAGAGGAAAGCCAGTTGACCGACATAAAGAAGGACTTGTCCACTTTATCGGCTTTGCATTGTTAATGCTGTTGATGCTTGTTGTAACATGGAATGACATTCAGAAATTCTTCCTGTAAAATATAGAAATAGAAGCACATGGACTTGCATCATGAAATGTGATGCAAGTTTTCTTTTTCAACTCCCTGATGACTTCCGTTCCAGGTGTTCGCTTTCCTCGGGACGGTGCTTGAGCCTCCTCACAACGCTTCAGGGGTCTCAACCTACCGTTACTCCCCCGCAGGAGTCTCACACCTTGCACTTCAGTCATCAGGGGAAAATTGCAATTTACATAAATTTTATAGAAATGGTTATGGGGTGTAGATATGAAACAAAGTAACATGCTAATTCCAACACTAAGAGAAGTCCCGGCAGACGCTGAAGTCAAAAGCCACCAACTACTGCTAAGAGCAGGCTATATTCGCCAAAACACAAGCGGCATCTACAGCTTTCTGCCACTAGGGAAAAAAGTGCTAAAAAAAGTAGAAGACGTTGTCAGAGAAGAAATGGAAAACGCAGGTGCAGTGGAACTGCTTATGCCGGCAATGCAAGCTGCCGAACTATGGAAAGAATCGGGAAGATGGTACTCTTACGGTCCAGAGCTGATGAGACTAAACGACCGTCATAATCGAGAATTCGCCCTTGGTGCAACTCATGAAGAAGTAATCACCACACTTGTAAGAGATGAAGTTAAGTCTTATAAGAAGCTACCATTATCTCTATATCAAATTCAGACAAAATTCCGTGACGAAAAACGCCCGCGCTTTGGTCTATTAAGAGGACGCGAATTCCTCATGAAGGATGCGTATTCGTTCCATGCAAATGCAGAATCACTAGATGAGACATACGAAAAAATGTTCACAGCGTACTCCAACATTTTTACAAGGCTTGGACTGAACTTCCGTGCGGTAATTGCAGATTCAGGAGCAATGGGCGGTAAGGATACTCATGAGTTTATGGTCCTATCTGATATCGGTGAAGACACCATTGCTTATTCTACTGAATCCTCCTTTGCGGCGAATATTGAAATGGCTCCGGTCGTTGCTAATTATGAAAAGAAATCGGAAGCAGCACGTGAAATGGAAAAGGTGAATACACCTGACCAAAAGACAATAGATGAAGTGGCAAGCTTCTTGCAAATGGAGAAATCCGACTTGATTAAATCCATCGTCTTTAAAGTAGATGATAAATATGTTCTTGTTTTAGCAAGAGGAGATCACGAAATTAATGATGTGAAAGTCAAAAACTTCTACCAGGCATCTGTCGTTGAGACTGCAACAGCTGAAGAAGTTCAAAAGGTAATGGGCTGTTCAGTTGGCTCATTAGGTCCAATAGGAGTACCTGATTCTGTTGAAATCATTGCAGATACAGCTGTTGAGTATCTAGTCAATGCTGTAACAGGTGCCAATGAGGAAGGGATTCATAACATCAACGTTAATCCATCCAGAGACTTTAACGCGCAATACACTGACTTGCGCTTCATCGAGGAAGGAGATCTTTCTCCTGATGGTCAAGGTGTCATTAAATTCGCAAAAGGTATTGAGGTAGGTCATATCTTCAAACTTGGTACACGTTACAGTGAAGCAATGGGAGCAAACTTCCTTGATGAAAATGGAAGAAACCAACCAATGATTATGGGTTGTTATGGTATTGGTGTTTCCCGTGTACTTGCTGCGATCGTGGAACAATACCATGATGAAAACGGAATCGTTTGGCCAAAAGCGGTAACCCCATTTGATGTTCACGTCATTCCTGTAAATATCAAAAATGAAGCACAAGCTTCCTTGGCAGAAGAAATCTACTCTGAATTAAAAAATTCAGGTTTAGCTGTTCTGATGGATGATCGCCAAGAACGTCCAGGTGTGAAATTTGCTGACGCTGATTTAATTGGACTACCTGTACGTGTAACAGTTGGTAAAAAAGCGGAGGAAAGAATCGTTGAAGTCAAGTGGAGAGAAACAGGCGACATGGAAGAACTGTCTGTGGAAGAATTAATACAAAAACTCCGTTAAAATATAGTACAATAGAAATGCATATTAAAAGAAGGTACCCCATCCTGGCGGTACCTTCCATTATGTCGAAAATAGATTATTAAACATCGATGATCTTTAAACATCGATGATCAACTATGCAAGGGAAAGGGGACAGGACTTTGCTTGACCAGATGTCTCAAGAAAAAAAAGATAGATTCCGGTTATTGCTTCAACAGCTCGAATTGACAAGTGATGATATTTTTCCTTACTTTGCAGAAGCTGGAATAGAAAAACTAACAGTAGAAAAAACAACAAAACGATGGCACTTTCATTTTGTTTTAGAAAACATCCTCCCAGCAAAAGTGTATATGCTCTTTTACGATAAACTGACTAAAAGCTTTGCACACATTGCAAATGTATCCTTCACTGTAGCGGCTCAGAACCGTTCTTTTGAAGATTCTTATATAGCCGACTATTGGCCAATATGCTTAAAAGAGTTACAAGGTGGTTCTCCACCGCTCATGATGTTACTAAACGGGCAAACACCTTCCCTGCAAGGCAACAAGTTTATGCTCAAAGCAAGAAATGAAGCGGAAGCAATTGCTGTTAAGAAAAAGCTGAGTTCAACCATATGCTCTATATATGAAGGTTTTGGCTTTCCTACCTTTATCTTAGACACAACCCTTTCACATTCTGAGGAAGAATATCAGCAGTTTGTGGAACAAAAACAACAAGAAGATAAACAAAAAGCCTTGGCTGCTGTAACAGAAATGCAGAAAAAAGAATCCTCTAAAGATGAAGGTTCCGTTAGTGGGCCGGTGATGATAGGTTACACCATTAAAGACGATGCAGAAATCAAAACATTGGCGGAAATTGTGGAAGAGGAAAGACGTGTTGCCGTTCAGGGGTATGTATTCGATGCGGAGACAAAAGAGCTTCGCAGCGGAAGAACACTTCTAACTTTTAAGATTACTGACTACACAAATTCCATCATGGTGAAGATGTTCTCCCGTGATAAAGAAGATGTACCTTTATTACAAGCAGTCAAAAAGGGTATGTGGCTGAAAGTAAGAGGAAGCATCCAAAATGATACATTTGTCCGTGACCTTGTGATGATGGCTAATGATATTAATGAATTTCATGGAAAAGAAGTGCTGGATACTGCACCAGAAGGGGAAAAAAGGGTGGAATTACATCTGCATACCCCGATGAGTACGATGGACGCCGTGAGCTCCATTTCTTCTTTAGTGGCGCAAGCGAAAAAATGGGGTCATGAAGCCATTGCAGTTACCGACCACGCTGTTGCCCAAGCATACCCAGAAGCATATGCTGCAGGTAAAAAGAATGGTGTGAAAATTTTGTATGGGCTTGAGGTCAACCTTGTTGACGATGGTGTACCAATTGCCTATAACCCTGCACATCGAAATCTTGCAGAAGAAACCTACGTGGTCTTTGATGTGGAAACGACAGGGTTATCTGCTATGTATGATACGATAATCGAGCTTGCGGCTGTGAAAGTGAAAGGCGGGGAGATTATTGATCGATTTGAATCTTTTGCCAACCCTCATCACCCACTCTCGGCTACTACTATAAATTTGACAGGCATTACCGACGATATGGTACAGAATGCACCTGAAGTAGGAGATGTGTTGAAACAATTTTCCGAATGGATGCAAGATGATATTTTAGTAGCACATAATGCAAGTTTTGATATGGGCTTTTTGAATATAGGATTCCAACGTATAGGGTTAGGAAAGGCAAAGAACCCTGTCATTGACACATTGGAATTGGGACGCCTTCTATTCCCGTCGTTAAAAAATCACCGTTTGAATACGTTATGTAAAAAGTTTGATATTGAATTAACACAGCATCACCGTGCAATTTATGATGCAGAAGCAACAGGCTATTTGCTTGTTAAGATGCTAAAAGATGCGTTCGAAAAAGGGATAACATTCCATGACGAATTAAATGAGCATTCCGGTACAACAGATGCCTACAAACGGGCAAGACCTTCTCATGTTACGCTACTAGCCGTTAATGAAATAGGGTTGAAAAACATATTTAAAATTGTTTCCATTTCACATATGAACTACTTTTTCCGTGTTCCTCGTATTCCAAGATCACAGCTACAAAAGCTGCGGGAAGGTATAATTGTCGGTACTGCTTGTGACAAGGGCGAAGTGTTTGAGGGTATGATGCAAAAATCCCCAGATGAAGTAGAAGGGATAGCCGAATTCTATGACTATATCGAGGTTCAGCCACCAAGCAATTATGCACATTTATTGGAGCTGGAATTAGTTCGAGATGAAAAAGCGCTAAAAGAGATCATCACCAACATTGTCAAACTTGGTGAAAAACTCGAAAAACCTGTTGTGGCAACCGGTAATGTACATTACTTAAAAGAAACGGATAAAATTCACCGAGAGATTTTGGTTCGTTCACAATCAGGTGCCAACCCGTTGAACAGGCATCAATTGCCGGATGTTCACTTTAAAACAACAGATGAAATGCTTGCAGCCTTCTCTTTCCTTGGCGAAGAAAAAGCAAAAGAAATCGTTGTAACCAATACCCAAAAGGTTGCGGGTATGATTGAAGAAATTAAACCAATCAAAGATGACCTCTACACTCCAAAAATCGAAGGTGCAGATGAAGAAATCCGGGAGATGAGTTATTCCAGGGCAAGAAGCATCTACGGCGATGATCTACCGGAGATTGTAGAGAAGCGGATTGAAAAGGAATTAAAAAGTATTATCGGTCATGGCTTCGCAGTAATCTATTTGATTTCCCAAAAGCTCGTGAAAAAGTCTCTAGACGATGGATACCTCGTAGGTTCACGTGGTTCTGTTGGGTCGTCCTTTGTGGCCACCATGACTGAGATCACTGAGGTAAATCCATTGCCTCCGCATTATGTGTGCCCGTCATGTAAAAAGTCTGAGTTCTTTGATGACGGATCAGTAGGCTCCGGATTTGACCTGCCAGATAAAGATTGTCCGGATTGTGGCGAGGCATTCACGAAGGACGGCCATGATATCCCATTCGAAACTTTCCTTGGTTTTAAAGGAGATAAGGTACCAGATATCGATTTGAACTTCTCAGGTGAATATCAGCCAAGAGCCCATAACTATACAAAGGTGCTGTTTGGAGAAGATTATGTATTCAGGGCGGGAACCATTGGTACAGTAGCAGACAAAACCGCCTATGGGTATGTAAAAGGTTATGCGAATGACAGGAATTTAATATTGCGTGGAGCCGAAGTGGACAGACTCTCAGCAGGGTGTACAGGGGTTAGAAGATCGACAGGACAGCATCCAGGAGGAATTATCGTTGTTCCCGATTATATGGATATTTTCGATTTCTCCCCAATCCAATATCCAGCGGATGATCAGTCATCAGAATGGAAAACAACACATTTTGATTTCCACTCCATTCATGATAACTTGCTAAAGCTTGATATCCTTGGACACGATGACCCGACCGTAATCAGGATGCTTCAGGACCTTAGTGGAATTGACCCAAAGACCATTCCGACAGATGATCCTTATGTGATGAAGATATTCAGCGGTACGGAGTCGCTTGGCGTGACCGAAGAACAAATCATGTGTAAAACAGGAACCCTCGGGATTCCGGAGTTTGGTACAAGGTTTGTTAGACAGATGCTTGAAGATACAAAACCGTCAACTTTCTCTGAATTAGTACAGATTTCCGGATTATCTCACGGCACCGACGTTTGGCTTGGCAATGCACAAGAGCTTATTCACAACAAGACTTGTACATTAAGTGAAGTGATCGGTTGTCGTGATGACATCATGGTTTATCTTATCTATAAAGGACTCGACCCTTCTATGGCCTTTAAGATCATGGAATCAGTTCGTAAAGGAAAAGGTCTGTCTGATGAGTTTAAAGAGGAAATGATCAAGAACGATGTACCGGCATGGTATATCGACTCCTGTTTAAAAATAAAATATATGTTCCCTAAAGCCCATGCCGCGGCTTACGTGCTTATGGCCGTTCGTATCGCATATTTCAAAGTGCATTTCCCATTGATGTACTATGCAGCGTACTTTACCGTTCGCGCAGATGACTTTGATATCGATACAATGGTTAAAGGTTCTGCAGCCATCCGAAAGGTTGTAGAAGAAATCAACGCAAAGGGCCTAGAAGCTTCACCGAAAGAAAAGTCATTACTTACAGTAATGGAACTGGCATTAGAGATGAGTGAAAGAGGGTTCTCGTTCAAAAAAGTGGACTTATATAAATCAAGTGCCACTGATTTCTTAATAGAGGGTGATTCCCTTATCCCGCCATTCAACTCCATACCGGGACTTGGGACAAACGCAGCAATCAACATCGTAAATTCTAGAGCAGATGGAGAGTTCTTATCCAAAGAAGACCTGCAACAAAGAGGAAGAATCTCCAAAACAATTTTAGAGTACCTAGATAACCACGGCTGCCTAACAGGTCTACCAGACCAAAACCAACTATCCCTATTCTAATGTTCATGGAAAATGTCTGGTCCGTTGTATCCACCCTGTTGACTGAAGTGGAAGATGTGAGACTCCTGAGGGAGATAGCGGTAGCTTGAGACCCCGCAGCGCAGCGAGGAGGCTCAAGCACCGCCCCTAGGAAAGCGAACATCTGCAACGAAAGGAAACAGGGAGTTGAGTGCTGAAACCCTCGTGAACCCCTGAAAACACTAGAAAGATTTGCATATTTCATACGGATATGATATATTTACATTGGAAATGCTATATACAGGTAATTAGCAGAGAGTGGGGAAACCCACTCTTTCGTATTGTATTCCCATTTTTTCTGGCCACCTTGTTTTTTCATGACAATGAGAAAAAAGGGAACGTTAGATTTTCGTATCAGCTTTACATAAGCTTGCTTGTTTATGATTCCCTGCTTATTGGCAGGGTCTTTTTGTTCAGATTTTAAACACATCGTCTCGCGTTTGCGAAGGAGGAAAATGATGAGCAAAAATGTTACAGAAACGGTGGAAGAACTTGCTCTTCCCATCGTAAAAGAAATGAATGTAGAATTAGTGGATATTGAATATGTAAAAGAAGGGTCCTCTTGGTTTTTACGTGTATTCGTCGATAAAGAAGGCGGTATCGACATCGAGGATTGCGGAACGGTAAGTGAAAAGTTAAGTGAAAAGCTTGATGAACTAGATCCTATTCCTCATAACTATTTCCTGGAAGTTTCCTCTCCTGGTGCTGAGCGCCCTCTAAAGAAGAAGGAAGACATCGAGAAATCGGTCGGTAAATATGTCAACATTAAAACGTATGAACCTATCGACGGCTTGAAGTCCTTTGAAGGTGATCTTCTGGATTTCGATGGAGAAACAATCAAACTCTCCATGACTATAAAAACGCGTAAAAAGGAAGTTTCCATTCCATATCCAAAAGTAGCGAAAGCACGTTTGGCTGTCAGGTTCTAAAACGAACCAGACAATCCAATTACACCTTCGTTTAGGTGATGTTGGGAAAAAATTTTGAATCATAGGTATTTTAAGGGGGACTTGGTTGTATGAGCAGCGAGTTATTTGATGCTTTAACCCTGATGGAAAAAGAAAAGGGCATTAGCAAAGATGTAATTATTGAAGCGATTGAGGCTGCACTTATATCTGCTTACAAAAGAAACTTTAATCAAGCACAAAATGTACGAGTGGATATGAACCTAGAAACAGGTACAATGCGCGTATTTGCAAGAAAAGACGTGGTAGATGAAGTATTTGATTCCCGTCTGGAAATCTCCATTCAGGAAGCACGTCAAATTGATCCGAATTATCAAGAAAATGATGTTGTTGAGATTGAAGTGACACCAAAGGACTTCGGACGTATTGCAGCGCAAACTGCAAAGCAAGTAGTAACTCAGAGAGTAAGAGAAGCAGAACGAGGAGTCATCTATTCTGAATATATCGAACGTGAAGAAGATATTATGACAGGTATCGTTCAGCGTCTAGACTCCAAATTCATCTATGTGAGCCTTGGCAAAATTGAGGCATTGTTGCCAGTTAATGAGCAAATGCCTAATGAACATTACAAGCCTCATGATAGAATTAAAGTGTTCCTTACAAAAGTGGAAAAAACCACAAAAGGTCCACAAATTTTTGTTTCACGTTCTCATCCTGGGCTTTTAAAGCGCCTTTTTGAACTTGAAGTTCCAGAAATTTATGATGGCACCGTAGAAATTAAGTCCGTAGCTCGTGAAGCTGGAGACCGTTCAAAGATTTCCGTTCACTGTGACAACCCTGAAGTAGATCCAGTGGGAGCTTGTGTTGGACCTAAAGGACAAAGGGTGCAAGCAATTGTTAATGAATTAAAAGGAGAGAAAATTGACATCGTTCGATGGTCTAAAGATCCTGTTGAGTTCGTTGCAAATGCACTAAGTCCTTCTAAAGTACTGGAAGTTCAAGTTAATGAAGAAGAAAAGGCAACAACTGTCATCGTACCTGATTACCAACTTTCTTTGGCAATTGGTAAACGTGGACAAAACGCGAGACTAGCTGCTAAGTTAACAGGTTGGAAAATTGACATTAAGAGTGAATCTGAAGCGGAAGAACTAGGAATTTACCCAAGTCTTTCTCTATCCAAAAATGATACAGAAAATTCCGATGATGAATTCTACGATGACAACAACTTTGAAGACTGATTTTTAAAAGAAGGTGAATCAGGTGAACAATCGCAAAAAGGTCCCAATGCGCAAATGTGTGGCAAGTCAAGAACTGAAGCCGAAAAAGGAATTGATTCGTATCGTCCGTTCTAAAGAAGGCGAAGTTTCGATTGACCCTACAGGGAAAAAGTCAGGCCGAGGGGCATATCTTGCAAGAAACAAGGAGAGCATCCTCCTTGCAAAAAAGAAAAACATCCTAGCCCGTCACCTGGAAGTAGCGATTGATGATTCATTGTATGATGAATTGCTTCAGCTGGTAGAAACGGAGAATAACTCAACACATGAATAATCAATGGCTATCCATTGTCGGTCTTGCTACAAGAGCAAGAAAGACTATAACAGGGGAAGAACTTGTCATTAAAGAAGTGAGGGCAGGAAAGGCGAAGCTGGTCCTACTGGCAAGCGACGCTTCTGCTAACACGATGAAAAAATTACAAGATAAATGTACGTACTATAACGTACCGATCAGAACGGTAGACGATCGGTATGAGTTAGGTCGAGCGATAGGAAAAGATGCGAGAGTTTCGGTCGCCATTCTCGATGAAGGGTTCGCCAAAAAGCTACTCTCCATGCTCGATTAATCTTTGGGGGTGAATGTATGACGAAATTACGCGTGTACGAATACGCAAAACAAAAGAACGTATCAAGTAAAGATGTCATTACAAAACTAAAAGAAATGAATATTGAGGTATCAAACCATATGGCAACATTAGACGACGACACGATCCAAAAATTGAACGGCACAAATAAAACAGAAGCACCAAAGAAAGCAGCACCACAAAACACTGCTTCTGCACCTAAAAAACAAAATAACAACCAAACTCAAGGCGGCAACCAAGGCGGAAAAGGAAAAAACACCTCTTCACCTAAAAAGCCATTTAACAATAATAACAACAATAACAATCATTCTTCTAAAGGGAAAAAGAAACAAAACAATAAACAAAATCAAAACCGCGGACAACAAGCTCCGCCACAACCTGTGAAGAAAAAAGAAACTCCTTCTAAAATCACTTTCACTGGTTCCCTGACAGTTGGAGAACTTGCGAACAAGCTAAACAAAGAGCCTTCTGAAATCATCAAAAAGCTCTTGATGCTTGGTGTCATGGCGACGATCAACCAGGATCTTGATAAAGATTCCATCGAGTTAATCGCTGGCGAGTACAATGTGGAAGTAGAAGAGGAAATTATCTTCGAAGTAACCGATTTTGAGGGATACGATTCCGAAGATACAGAAGAAGTAATGGAAGAGCGTCCTCCAGTCGTTACCATCATGGGTCACGTTGACCATGGTAAAACAACGCTTCTTGACTCTATCCGTAATACAAAGGTAACTGCAGGTGAAGCTGGTGGAATTACACAGCACATCGGGGCATACCAAGTAGAAGTAGAACAAGGTAAAAAAATACACGTTCCTTGATACTCCTGGACATGCTGCGTTTACAACAATGCGTTCTCGTGGAGCACAAGTTACAGATATCACGATCCTTGTAGTTGCAGCAGATGACGGCGTTATGCCTCAAACAGTGGAAGCCATTAACCATGCTAAAGCTGCGGAAGTACCAATCATCGTTGCGGTAAACAAAATGGATAAAGAAGGTGCCAATCCTGACCGTGTTATGCAAGAATTAACAGAACACGGATTAGTGTCAGAAGCTTGGGGCGGAGATACTATCTTTGTACCACTTTCTGCAATCAAGGGGGAAGGCATCGATACACTTCTAGAAATGATTCTTCTTGTATCCGAAGTGGAAGAATATAAAGCAAACTCCAAACGTGCTGCGTCTGGTACAGTTATCGAAGCACAGCTTGATAAAGGAAGAGGTTCAGTTGCTACCCTTCTTGTACAAAGAGGAACACTTCGCATTGGAGACCCAATCGTTGTAGGTAACACGTTCGGTCGAGTTCGTGCAATGGTCAACGATCTTGGACGTCGCGTGAAAGAAGCTGGTCCATCCACACCAGTTGAAATAACTGGACTAAATGAAGTACCACAAGCTGGGGACAACTTCATGGTGTTTGCGGATGAGAAAACGGCTCGTAATGTCGGAGAAGCGCGTGCTCAAAAGCAACTTCAAGAACAACGCAGTGAAAAAACGCGTGTAACACTTGATGACTTATTCGAACAAATCAAGCAAGGTGAAATGAAAGAAATCAACTTGATTGTAAAAGCAGACGTTCAAGGTTCTGTAGAAGCAATGGCTGCTTCCCTGCAGAAAATCGACGTAGAAGGTGCAAAAGTTAAAATCATCCACACTGGCGTTGGTGCCATCACAGAATCTGATATCATATTAGCTTCTGCGTCCAATGCGATTGTCATTGGTTTCAACGTTCGCCCTGACGCTGGTGCGAAACGTACTGCAGATGTTGAAAACGTTGATATCCGTCTTCACCGAATCATCTATAAAGCGATTGAAGAAATTGAAGCGGCAATGAAAGGTATGCTTGATCCTGAATTCGAAGAAAAAGTAATCGGTCAAGTAGAAGTTCGCCAGACATTCAAAGTTTCTAAAGTAGGTACAATCGCAGGTGCGTATGTAACAGAAGGAAAAATCACTCGTGATTCCAGCATTCGTTTAATTCGTGACGGAATTGTTATTTTTGAAGGGGAACTTGATACACTCAAGCGTTTCAAAGACGATGTGAAAGAAGTTGCGACAAACTACGAATGTGGTGTAACAATCAAGAACTTTAACGATATTAAAGAAGGCGACATCATCGAAGCGTATGTAATGCAAGAAATCGAAAGAAAATGATTGGATATCTAGAGTGTGACTGTATGATCTATGATGCTCAATCTTTGAAGGAAAAAAGGGCAGTCCTTCAGCGCATTATGACGAGGCTGAAGCAGAGGTTTAATATTTCCATATCAGAGATTGACCATCAGGACGTATGGCAACGGACGAAGATTGGAATTGTATCCATCTCTTCGTCCAAATCCATCACCGAGAAAGAATTGCAAAAAGTGCTCGACTACCTGGATTCCTTTCCAGAGATAGAGCGGGCAGAAACTTCGCTTGATTGGCTTTAAAGGGGTGAAAGGTATGACACTCAGATCAAACAGAGTTGGAGAGCAAATGAAAAAAGAGCTTTCTGATATCATTGGTCGTAAAATCAAAGACCCTCGTGTAGGCTTTGTAACAGTAACGGATGTACAGGTTACTGGAGATCTTCAACAAGCCAAGGTTTTCATCTCTGTGCTTGGAGACGATGAGAAAAGACAAGACACATTGATTGGCTTGGCAAAAGCTAAAGGCTTTATCCGCAGTGAAATTGGACGAAGAATTCGCCTAAGAAAAACTCCAGAGCTTTTCTTCGAGTTTGACGAATCCATCGCATACGGTAACCACATCAATAGCCTGATACACGAATTGAATAGAAAAGACTCTGACTCTGATGATGAAGAGTAACAAAAAAGGGTAGGCAGCACTTGTCTATCCTTTTTGTTGACTATAATGATTGCTCACATTAACTCCCTGTTGATTTGCGTTCCAGCTGTTCGCTTTCCGCGGGACGGTGCTTGAGCCTCCTCACAACGCTCGGGGGTCTCAACCTACCGTTATCCCCCCGCAGGAGTCTCACACCTTGCACTCCAATCTACAGGGGAATATTTATTATAAAATGAAAGGGGTGGCCTAAATGGACGGCATTTTAATTTTAAACAAACCAAAAGGCTTCACTTCACATGACTGCGTATTCAAAGTGAGGAAAATACTACAAACAAAAAAAGTCGGCCACACCGGGACACTAGATCCAGAAGTGACCGGAGTCCTTCCCATCTGTATTGGCAGAGCTACAAAAGTCGTAGAATTCCTGACTGCAGAACAAAAAACATATGTAGCAGAGGTCACCATCGGCACCGCAACCACAACAGAAGACCAAACAGGGGAAGTAGTAGAAGAAAAATGGGTGGACAACCCTATAGCAAAAGAAAAAATACTTTCCGTCCTTCAAGAACTTAAAGGAGAAATTGACCAAACACCTCCCATGTATTCCGCTGTAAAAATTAAAGGAAAAAAGCTTTATGAATACGCAAGAGAAGGGAAGGTAATCGACAGACCTTCAAGAAAAGTGACCATCCATGATATCTTCCTGACAAGCGATATTACATATGAAGAAGAAAAAAGGCCAAGTTAAAATTTTACCTTTCAAGTAAACTGCAGCAAAGGTACATATGTAAGAACCCTTGCTGTACAAATTGGTGAATTGCTTGGTTATCCTGCCCACATGTCCTATTTGACCAGAATTTCTTCTGGAGACTTTACCATTGATCAAGCAATCACTTTAGAACAATTAAGTGAGCTTGCAGAACAAGGTATGGTCCAAGAGAAACTGTTGCCCATGGAAAAAGCACTAAGTTCATTGCCTAAGTTGGAGATTAGTGATAAAGTAGCAGAGAAAGTGTATAATGGTGCGGTTTTGCCGTACCCGGAAAATATTGATGAATCAAATGAATACTTTAGTGTATTCCATGAAGATAAATGCTTGGCCATCTATATGAAACATCCATCAAAGCCAGGCCTTATGAAACCAAAGAAAGTTTTTCATGACTAATTGGTGTGTGAAGGTCTTGCATGATTAATTAAGATTTAGGTGATAAATGATGAAAGTTGTGTATTTGGAGCATCCGCATTCCCTTTCAAAAGAAGAATGTATCCCTGCTACAGTGGCCCTCGGTTTTTTCGATGGCATCCATTTGGGACATCAAAAAGTGATTAAAAGTGCACTGTCTAAATCCAAAGACCTTGGTGTGGCAAGTGCCGTAATGACATTGGATCCCCATCCTTCCGTCGTTTTGAGAAAGACTGTCCAACATGTCCGCTATATAACGCCACTTTCTGAAAAGATTAGATTGCTTGCATCTTTAGGGGTGGACATTCTTTATGTGGTCAAATTTGACATGTCTTTTGCGTCACTTGTACCGCAGGACTTTGTAGATCAATATATTATTGGGCTGAACATTAAACATGTGGTAGCTGGATTTGATTATTCCTACGGAAGTCTCGGTAAAGGGACAATGGAGACCCTTCCGTTTCATTCCAGACAGCAATTTGATCAGACTGTTGTGGAGAAATACACGACAAATGATTTGAAAGTAAGTTCGACCTTCATTAGAGAGCAGCTGAAGGAGGGCAAAGTTTCCGACCTGCCCAATACTTTAGGCCGTTTTTATCAAATACGTGGAAAAGTCGGGCATGGAGAAAAGAGGGGCCGGACAATCGGGTTTCCTACTGCCAATGTAGTCCTTGCTGATGATTATGTGATTCCTAAAACAGGTGTCTACACGGTACGTATGAACGTGAATGACAGATGGTTCAATGGGGTGTGCAATGTCGGCTATAAACCAACTTTTCACAAACAGGAAAAAGAAAGCTTACCGTCCATAGAAGTTCATCTTTTGGATTTTGATCAGCAAATCTATGGAGCAGAGGTAATAATAGAATGGCATGATTGTATAAGGGAAGAAAAGAAGTTTTCGGGTATTGATGCACTTGTTGCTCAGATTAGAAAAGACAAGGGAATTGCTGAAGACTATTTTCAAAAAAACCTGCACGATACTTGCTTTTTGACGTAAAAAGAGGTATGCTATTAAACGTACTAAAACCATTGCTTGGCAAGTCGAATCACCAACGCTTGCTCGGTAATAGGGGTTTTTACTATTAAGGAGGTGAATAGGATGGCTATTACACAAGAGCGTAAACAAGAACTTATCAACGAGTTCAGAACTCACGAATCTGACACTGGATCTCCAGAAGTTCAGATCGCTGTCCTAACAGAACAGATCAACAACCTGAACGAGCATTTACGTACTCACAAGAAAGATCACCACTCACGTCGTGGTCTATTGAAAATGGTTGGTAAGCGTCGTAACTTACTTACTTACCTACGTAACAAAGATGTAACTCGTTACCGTGAACTAATTAACAAATTAGGTTTACGTCGATAAGTTTGTCAGAAAAAGCGGGAGAATTCCCGCTTTTTTATTAGTATTTTAGAAGTTATTTTTCAAAAATTGCTTATAAACACCAAAAAGCGATTTTTTTCCTATACATGCTGGAATTCTATTGATATGTAGTAGTTATTTCGTTCATACTATACATAATACTAAAACTTATTTTCACATAGACTGTTCTACTAATTAAGCTGCATTCCGATGATTGGATGCAGGCATTGAGAAGAAGGTCAATACATATGAAAGCTAGAGAGGGGTTAAACGAACTCATGGGACAAGATAAACAAGTGTTTTCTATCGACTGGGCTGGAAGAAACCTGACGGTAGAAGTAGGACAATTAGCGAAGCAAGCAAACGGAGCTGTTATGGTCCGATACGGAGATACTGCTGTGCTCAGCACTGCAACCGCTTCAAAAGAACCGAAGAAATTAGATTTCTTTCCATTAACAGTTAACTATGAAGAAAGATTATACGCAGTAGGTAAAATCCCTGGTGGATTCATTAAGAGAGAGGGACGTCCAAGTGAGAAGGCTGTACTGGCTAGCCGCTTGATTGACCGCCCAATTCGTCCGCTATTTGCTGATGGTTTCCGTAACGAAGTACAAGTTATCAGCATCGTGATGAGTGTAGATCAGAACTGCTCTTCCGAAATGGCAGCGATGTTTGGTTCTTCTTTGGCACTTTCTGTTTCCGATATTCCTTTCCAAGGTCCGATCGCAGGGGTAACAGTAGGAAGAATCAATGACGAATTCGTTATTAATCCTAATGTTGACCAGCTTGAAAAGAGTGATATCAACTTGGTTGTAGCTGGTACAAAGGATGCAATCAACATGGTTGAAGCTGGTGCTGATGAAGTGCCGGAAGAAGTAATGTTAGAAGCAATCATGTTTGGTCATAACGAAATCAAACGTTTAATTGCTTTCCAAGAAGAAATTGTACAAGCAGTAGGGAAAGAGAAAACAGAAGTTACTCTTTATGAAGTTGATAAAAACCTTGAACATGAAATCCGTGCACTTGCTGAAGAGAAAATGACAAAAGCTGTTCAAGTCTTTGAAAAGCATGCTCGTGAAGCAGCTATCAAAGAAGTGAAAGCAGAGGTCCTTGCTCGCTATGAAGAGCAAGAAGCAGAAGCTGATGTGTTGAAGCAAGTCAACGAAATCCTAAGTATGCTAGTGAAAGAAGAAGTAAGACGCCTTATTACAGAAGATAAAGTACGCCCTGATGGACGTAAGAGCGACGAAATCCGTCCACTTGCTTCTGAGGTCGGCTTATTGCCTCGTACTCACGGTTCAGGTCTGTTTACACGTGGACAAACTCAAGCATTGAGCATCTGTACTTTAGGTGCACTTGGTGACGTGCAGATTCTTGACGGATTAGGTATTGAAGAAGAGAAACGTTTCATGCATCACTATAACTTCCCATTATTCAGTGTTGGGGAAACTGGTCCAATGAGAGGTCCGGGCCGTCGCGAAATCGGACATGGTGCTCTTGGTGAGCGTGCCCTTGATCCGGTTATTCCTTCCGAGAAAGACTTCCCGTACACAGTTCGTCTTGTATCTGAAGTTCTAGAATCGAACGGTTCCACTTCTCAAGCAAGTATCTGTGCAAGCACACTTGCCATGATGGATGCAGGCGTACCTATTAAAGCTCCAGTAGCAGGTATTGCAATGGGATTAATTAAAAAAGGCGAGCATTATACTGTTCTTTCCGATATTCAAGGAATGGAAGATCACCTTGGAGATATGGACTTTAAAGTTGCTGGGACAGCCAAAGGTGTTACGGCACTTCAAATGGATATTAAGATTGAAGGTCTTTCCCGCGATATTTTAGAAGAAGCACTTCAACAGGCTAAAATTGGACGTATGCATATTCTTGATTCCATGCTTGCTACGATTGATGAGTCTCGTAAAGAGCTTTCTCCTTATGCGCCGAAGATCTTGATGATGAGCATCAACCCTGATAAGATCCGTGATGTAATTGGACCTAGCGGTAAACAAATCAATAAGATTATTGAAGAAACTGGTGTTAAAATTGATATCGAACAAGATGGAACGGTATTTATTTCTTCCATTAATATGGAGATGAATGACAAAGCGAAGAAAATCATCGAAGATATCGTACGTGAAGTCCAAGTGGGCGAAATCTACATGGGTAAAGTAAAACGTATTGAAAAGTTCGGTGCATTTGTTGAGCTATTCAGTGGAAAAGATGGACTTGTCCACATCTCAGAACTTGCAGAAGAACGCGTGAAACAAGTGGAAGATATTGTGAAACTTGGGGAAGAAGTTCTTGTAAAAGTTATGGAGATCGACAAGCAGGGAAGAGTGAATCTTTCTAGAAAAGTCTTACTTAAAGAGAAAAAAGAAAAAAACGAACAAATGTCCTAAGATAGGAGCCTGGTTTGACCGCCGGGCTTTTTGCAGTACCTCCCCCATAAACATTTATTTAATGGGGGTTGATATCTAACAAGCTTTATTTGTTCTACCTTGTCCACTTCCTACATAAATTTTAAGTAGGAAGGAGTGGGTGGAAGAATGAAAAGGAGTACGTTTCAACTGTTGGCATTTGTTATTATTGCATTTTTTACATATAACACGGTGAGTCATCCTTTTCAGGGTGATATAGCAGCTATACTTTCTAAAGATATAGCAGAAGTGGCCCAGAAAAAGGATGCACTTTATGTGGAGATTGAGCAAAAAGCATCAACATATGAAGTGGCTCCGCAAGACGCTAAAATAGACAAGGTTTGGAAGGCCCAGCCCGGACTTAACGGTTTAAAAGTGGATCTTGAAGCCTCATATAAAAACATGAAGAAGAGCGGTGTATTTGACGAGAAAAAGCTCGTAATGGAGCAAATATCGCCTAAAATTCACCTTTCCGACTTGCCACCTTCACCAATTTATAGAGGGCACCCAGAAAAGCCAATGGTATCGTTTTTGATAAATGTGGCGTGGGGAAACGAGCATATTCCAGGGATGCTAGAAACTTTGAAAAATCATGGAGTGCAGGCAACTTTTTTTCTTGAAGGAAGATGGGTTAAAGAAAACCCTTCGATGGCTAAAATGATAATAGATGCTGGACATGAAGTGGGGAATCATTCTTACACACACCCTAATATGAAAACATTGGGAAGTACTGCGGTCAGGAAACAGCTTTTAAAGACAAATGAAGTCATTGAGGCGATTTCTGGCAGTAAAGTCACTTGGTTTGCCCCTCCAAGTGGAAGCTACCGCGACGAGGTCGTTAACATTGCCCATGAGATGAAATTAGGGACGATTATGTGGAGTGTTGATACCATTGATTGGCAGAAGCCGTCACCTGATGTTCTCGTTAATCGAGTGATGGGGAAGATTCATCCTGGTGCGATGGTTCTTATGCATCCTACGCCATCAACAGCTAACAGTTTGGAAACTCTTATTACATCCATTAAAGATAAAGGGCTCGAACTAGGGACGGTTTCTTCTCTTTTAAGTGAAGAAAGGATCGTTCACCACAACTAGATTTGGCAAACTTGAATAGGAGGATTATCGTTGCTTACTAAACATACATGTTCAAACGGAGTAAGAATTGTATTAGAAAATATTCCACATGTCCGATCGGTTGCGATTGGCGTATGGATTGGAACAGGTTCACGAAATGAAGACAATGTAAACAATGGAGTATCTCATTTCCTTGAGCATATGTTCTTCAAAGGAACAGAAACAAAAAATGCACGTGAAATTGCCGAGGCTTTCGATTCTATCGGAGGGCAGGTAAATGCATTTACTTCAAAGGAATACACTTGTTATTATGCAAAAGTGATGGATGAACACTCTTCCTATGCACTTGGAGTGTTAGCTGATATGTTTTTCCATTCCATCTTTGATGAAGAAGAATTGAAGAAGGAAAAGAATGTTGTGTACGAGGAAATCAAAATGTATGAAGATGCACCAGATGATATCGTTCATGACGTTTTGGCAAGAGCTTCCTATGGTAACCATCCTTTAGGTTATCCGATACTTGGAACAGAAGAAACTTTATCTGCTTTTAACGGAAATACATTGCGTGATTATATGAAAGAAACCTATACTCCTGACAATGTCGTGATCTCCGTAGCAGGTAATATTGATGAGTCATTTGTGAAAGAGATTGAAAACCTATTTGGAAGTTATGAAACTGGTCACTCAAAGCGTGAGTATGTAAAACCTAGCTTTGAAACCGGAAGAATTGCCAAAAAGAAAACAACTGAACAGGCTCATCTCTGTATTGGTTACGACGGGCTTCAAATTGGTGATAAAGATATTTACAACCTGATTGTGTTGAACAATGTGCTTGGCGGCAGCATGAGCAGTCGTCTATTCCAAGATGTCAGAGAAGAACGCGGACTTGCGTATTCCGTCTATTCCTATCACTCCACCTTCCAAGACAATGGTATGCTAACCATTTATGGTGGAACTGGCAGCAACCAATTAGATCTTCTGTTTGAAACCATTCAACAGACGCTTAACACACTGAAACATGACGGAATAACTAAAAAAGAGCTTGTCAACAGTAAGGAACAAATAAAAGGTAGCCTTATGTTGAGTCTTGAGAGCACAAACAGTCGTATGAGCAGAAACGGAAAGAACGAGCTTCTTCTCGGAAGACATCGCTCCCTAGATGATATCTTAGAAAGAATCAATAGTATCACAGAGGAATCTGTCAATAACTTGGCAACCAAGATTTTCACAGATGAATATTCTGTTGCTTTGATCAGCCCTAGCGGTGAAATGCCTAAATCAATTCAAGAAAAATAAGAGGAAACCTGCCATTTTTCATTGGCAGGTTTTTTTTTGGACGCCTTCTAATATAGATAGTATAGGAGGTGTTTTATTATATGAGGTTAAGTGAAATGAGCGGAAAGGAAATTGTCGATGTGAAACGTGCAGAACGGTTAGGGATACTTGGTCATACGGATCTTGAGATCAACGAAAATACTGGTGAGATACGTTCGCTCATCATTCCTTCGTTGAAGTGGTTTGGGTTGAAGAAGGAAGGCAGTGACATTCGTGTGCCGTGGAATCATATTAAAAAGATCGGCACAGATATGATTATTATTGACATACCGGAAGAGGAAGAATGACTGACTTGGCGCGAGCTAGGTCTTTTTTTGTTTGGAGCGCTCTATACGCCCGAACGGAAGGAATCCCGAGGTCTTCGGTAGTATAGAAGCGTTCTATACGCCAGAACAGAAGGAAACCCGAGGTCTTCGGTAGTATAGAAGCGCTCTATACGCCCGAACGGTAGGAATCACAAGTTCTTCGGTAGTATAGAAGCGTTCTATACGCCCGAACGGAAGGAATTCCGAGGTCTTCGATAGTATAGAAGCGTTCTATACGCCCGAACGGTAGGAATCACACAGATTTCGGTAGTATAGAAGCTTTCTATATGCCCGAAAGAAAGAAATCACCACGTCTTCGGGCAGAAAGCTCAGAAAGACTCAATCAAAATATTTACATAATACTAAATAACACTCCCCTTGCAAACTCTTCCCTTTCTCCCTGGATTCAAGCACAGATTTTCTCTAGCTTACATAAGATGTGGAAGTAAGAAAAACTTGAGCCAGATTTACAAACTTTCACGAAGTAGAAGAAGGTGAACGATATATGCTGACCGGTTTGCACATAGCTGTCATTGGCGGTGATGCAAGGCAGCTGGAAGTGATACGTAAGCTTATTGAGCTGGACGCGAAGCTTTCGCTTGTAGGATTTGACCAACTAGATCACGGCTTTACAGGTGCTTCAAAGGAGCAAATGAATGAAGTGGATTTCACGACTGTCCATGCCATTATCCTTCCTGTTCCCGGCACAAATTTAGAGGGGCAGGTTGATACAATCTTCTCTAATGAAAAAATTGTGCTGACAGAGGAACTAGTCAAGAACACACCAGAGCACTGTACCATTTATTCCGGTATTACGAATCCTTATTTGAATCAATTGGTGGCAAGTACAAACAGGAAATTGGTTCAATTGTTTGATCGTGATGATGTTGCCATTTATAACGCAATCCCGACAGTGGAAGGTACCATTATGATGGTGATTCAACATACAGATATTACGATTCATAACTCCAAAGTGGCAGTGCTGGGATTAGGAAGAGTCGGTATGAGTGTAGCGCGTACTTTTGCCGCACTAGGTGCTAATGTACGTGTAGGCGCAAGAAGATCCGAACATATTGCCCGTATCTTTGAGATGGGCGTTATTCCATTCCATCTAAATGACTTGGCTGAGAATATTACAGATGTAGATGTGTGTATTAATACTATTCCACATCCTATCGTAACATCGGATGTAATCTCCAAAATGCCTGCTCACACTCTCATCATTGATCTGGCATCAAAACCAGGGGGAACTGATTTTCGATATGCCGAAAAAAGAGGAATTAAAGCATTATTAGCTCCAGGACTTCCAGGAATTGTTGCTCCGAAAACTGCGGGGCAGATCGTGGCGAATGTCTTGTCACAATTACTTAAAGAAGAAATGGAAGGGAGAAAGGGGAATTAACCATGCAATTAAAAGGTAAACGGCTAGGTTTTGGTTTAACGGGATCTCATTGTACGTATGATGCAGTTATACCGGAGATACAAAAGCTACTTGATGCTGGTGCAGAAGTGAGGCCAGTAGTTACTTCGACCGTTCAACATACAAATACCAGATTTGGTCAAGGCGAAGATTGGATAAAACTGATTGAAGATATGACAGGATTTAAAGTAATAGATTCCATTGTAAAAGCAGAGCCGCTTGGACCGAAAATTCCATTGGATTGTATGATCATTGCCCCTTTAACTGGGAATTCAATGAGTAAATTAGCCAATGCACTTACAGATTCACCTGTACTAATGGCTGCAAAGGCAACACTAAGGAATCATAACCCGGTTGTTTTAGGGATATCAACAAATGATGCCCTTGGATTAAATGGATTAAATTTAATGAGATTAATGGCTACCAAAAATATATACTTTATTCCTTATGGGCAAGATGCACCAGATAAAAAACCAAATTCCATGGTTGCAAGAATGAGTATGCTCATGCCTACAGTGGAGCATGCATTAGAGCATAAGCAAATACAACCAGTCATCGTGGAAAGATATAAAGACGATTTATAATAAAATTTGCTTAGAAGAGAAGAAAAGTAAGAATTTCTTCTCTTCTTTATTTCAGTAATATGATAAAATAAAAAACTATATATGAATATTTTTTCTGAAAGCTCAGATAAACATTAAGAGCTATTTTTAAAATGGAGAGGTGCTTAATAGATGAGTGGTTTACATGTAGCAGTAGTAGGCGCAACAGGAGCAGTAGGGCAGCAGATGCTTCATACATTAGAAGAAAGAAATTTCCCTATCAAGAAGCTTACGCTATTATCTTCGGAGCGCTCTGCAGGTAAAAAAGTATTATTCAAAGGGGAAGAAGTGACAATTGAAGTGGCAACACCTGATAAATTTGAGGGTGTTCATATAGCATTGTTCAGTGCAGGAGGAAGTGTTTCCAAGGAGCTTGCGCCTGAAGCGGCAAAGCGGGGAGCAATTGTGGTTGATAATACTAGCTACTTCCGTATGGATCCTAATGTGCCGTTGGTCGTACCAGAAGTAAATGAGGAAGACATCAAATCCCATAATGGCATCATTGCAAACCCGAATTGCTCGACGATTCAAATGGTAGTTGCATTAGAGCCGATTCGTAAATCATATGGTCTTACTAAGGTCATTGTCAGCACATATCAAGCTGTATCAGGAGCAGGTGCGGCGGCAATTGATGAGCTTGAGTCCCAATCACAGGCAATCTTAAACAAAGAAGCTTTCATACCAAGCATTCTACCTGTTAAAGGTGATAAAAAGCATTATCAAATTGCATTTAATGCCATTCCACAGATTGATAAGTTTGAAGAAAACGGTTTTACGTTTGAAGAATTAAAAAATGATTAATGAAACAAAAAAAATCATGCATGACCAAAACTTACAGGTTGCTGCGACATGTGTACGCCTTCCGGTTGTAACAGGACATTCCGAGTCTGTATATATTGAAGTAGAAGACGAAAATGTGACTGTTCAAGATATGAGAGCGTTGCTTGAAAAAGCTCCTGGCGTTGTACTGCAAGACAATCCGGCAGAACAGGTTTACCCGATGCCTGCTAATTGTGTGGGCTCTAACGATGTGTTTGTCGGTAGAATCAGGAAGGACTTGGATAACAAAAAAGGGTTTCATTTATGGATTGTTTCCGACAACTTGCTAAAAGGTGCAGCCTGGAATTCCGTACAAATTGCTGAGAGCTTAGTGAAACTTGGTGTCATCAACCGATAAAAAGATAGAGAAAAGGTCTTTGTAAGACCTTTTCTTTTCGGAACAAAGTCGGGTTTCATTCCAATGCCATTCTTGAACAGGGAGTCCCATTCACAGGGTACTATTTTCATCACATCTTTCGTATGTATTAAGGATGTTTCTAAACCGCGATGAGGTGTCAATATATGAAAATTATAGTTCAAAAGTTTGGTGGAACGTCTGTAAGGGATGAAACCAGTAGACATGCTGCAGTCAAACATATAAAGAAAGCCGTGAATGATGGATACAAAGTAGTTGTTGTCGTATCCGCCATGGGAAGAAAAGGGGAGCCCTACGCAACAGACACCCTTTTGAACCTTGTGGAAAAAGGAAAGAACAACGTGTCTAGGCGCGAAATAGATATGCTTTTATCCTGTGGGGAAATTATCTCTTCCATTGTTTTCAGTAGCCTGTTGCAAAAAGAAGGAATTTCCGCAACAGCATTGAATGGTCCACAGGCCGGATTTCGAACCAATAATGACCACACAAATGCACGTATCATTGAAATGAAATGTGAAAGACTTCTTGAAATGCTAGAATTGCATCAAGTGGTGGTTGTAGCAGGATTTCAAGGCGAAACGAAGAACGGAGATATTTCTACCATTGGGCGTGGAGGAAGTGATACTTCAGCTGCCGCATTAGGTGCAGCCCTTCAGGCAGAATGGATTGATATTTTTACAGATGTGGAAGGGGTCATGACCGCAGATCCGCGTATTGTCAAAGATGCTTCTCCATTGCCTGTTGTCACCTATAACGAAATATGTAACATGGCATATCAGGGCGCAAAAGTAATCCATCCGCGGGCCGTGGAAATTGCGATGCAAGCAAAGATTCCAATTCGTATCAGGTCGACGTATTCTAACTCAACTGGGACATTAGTCACCTCCCTTGATAGAATGGGTAAAGGTGCTGATGTGAAGGACCGCTTGATAACAGGGATAGCCCATGTACCGAATGTCACGCAAATAAAGGTATTTGCAAAAGAAGGAAATTATGGTATCCAAACAGAAGTCTTTCGAGCAATGGCAAATGAACAGATAAGCGTAGACTTTTTCAATATTTCCCCTACTAGTGTGGTCTATACTGTCACAGATGAGATGAGCGAAAAAGCGATAAATGTATTGCGAAAGTTGGGGTATGAGCCGAAAGTAAACCGTCACTGTGCAAAAGTTGCAACTGTTGGAGCGGGAATGACAGGGGTACCCGGGGTTACTTCAAAAATAGTGACGGCACTTTCAGAACTAGGCATACAAATTCTTCAATCCGCAGATAGTCACACTACAATCTGGGTACTTGTAAAACAAGAAGATATGATTAAAGCGGTGAATGCTTTACACAAGGCTTTTAATCTTGCAAAAAAACAAATAACGATCTTACACCCAACCGCAGAAGAAGGAGAGAAAACAGTTCATGATTAACTTTGGTAAAGTATCAACAGCTATGGTAACCCCTTTTGATAATAAAGGGAACATAGACTTTGAAAAAACAACACAATTGATTAACTATTTGATTAAAAACGGGACGGATTCCGTTGTTGTAGCCGGAACAACAGGAGAATCTCCTACACTATCAACAGAAGAAAAGCTTGCCCTTTTCTCCCATGTAGTGAAGGTTGTCGATGGTAGAATCCCTGTAATAGCAGGAACAGGAAGCAATAATACCCGAGCATCTATTGACCTGACGAATAAAGCGGAGGCTGCAGGTGTAGATGCCATCATGTTAGTGGCACCGTATTACAATAAGCCTAGTCAAGAGGGACTTTATCAGCACTTCAGTACAATCGCATCCGAAACTTCCCTGCCTGTCATGCTATATAATATTCCTGGCAGATCTGTTGTTAATATGTCAGTTGAAACCATTGTGCGCCTTTCTGCTATTGAAAATATCGTTGCAGTCAAAGAAGCAAGCGGGAACCTGGATGCCATGACGGAAATAATTGCAAATACACCTGATGAATTTGTCCTATATAGTGGGGATGACGGGTTAACCTTGCCGGTTCTTTCTATAGGAGGGAATGGTGTGGTTTCTGTAGCCTCACATGTTTTAGGGAATCAAATGCAAGAGATGATTCGTTCTTTTGAGACAGGAGAGTTTGCAAGTGCAGCTAAACAGCATCAATCGTTGCTGCCTATCATGAAGGGACTATTTAGTGCTCCAAGTCCGTCCCCAGTTAAAACAGCCCTGCAATTAAAGGGAATGGATGTCGGCGGTGTCAGACTACCGTTGGTGCCGTTAACAGAAGAAGAAAGATATACGTTAACAAAATTATTAGAATCTGTATAATATACTAAAAACCAAGGCTAGTTAAAAGCTTTGGTTTTTTTTTTGTAGGGAGTAAAACTGTTGATTTCCGTTCCAGGCGCTTCGCTTGCCTGCGGGCGGTCCGTGAGCCTCCTCACTCCGTTGCGGGGTCTCACCTGTCCCTTCCTCCCGCGGGCGTCTGCCCGCCTTCCACTCCAATCAACTAGGTGGCTTCATTAACTTATTGGTTTATGAAGAGGTATTTACCTGAGTTAACTGTAAAAGCAGTAACTTCTCGTTCTAGTAATTAATAGCTGTTGATTGGAGCAAAAGGCGAAGACTCCTGAGGGAGATAGCGCTAGGTGGAGACCCCGCAGGCTTGCCGAGGAGGCTCCAGCAGCGCCCCTAGGAAAGCGAAGCCATTTGCGGAAATCAACAGCGGAGCATAAGCAAGCAACTAAAAAGACCGGGCGGTTTGCCGGTTTTTTCTTTTTCAACCCATTAAATTCCAGTTATTATAATATTTCTTGTATTCCAATTCTTTCATACGTTATAATAATTTCAAATGACATGGAGCGGATATTGATTTGGCACTAGGTAGCTGAAAATTTAATAGATCTCTTGATGCAAAGCGTGCATTATCGTCATAATTCGTGTTACAGATATATAGGAGGTAAAAAAGTGAATACACCACAGATAGAGAAACTTAAAGTGTTTGCCCTCGGGGGGATCGGGGAAATCGGCAAAAATATGTACGTATTAGAGATGGAAGATTCCATTTATATCATGGATACTGGTGTCATGATCCCGGAAGACGGGATGCTTGGTATTGATATGGTAATACCAGACACCACTTATCTTGAGGATAACAAGGACAAGATTCAGGGTATTTTCCTCACGCATGGCCATGAAGAACATATGGGCGGACTAGCATACATCCTAAGGAAGTTTAAAGCTCCTGTATATGGTACTAAATTTACTTTGGCACTTGCAAAAGAACTTGTGAACGGGCTTGGATCTAAGGGACAAGTAGAGTTTAAAGAGGTAGATGATACCACTGTCTTAGAGTTACCTCAAACGACAGTGACCTTCTTCAGAACGAACCATAGCATTCCTGATTCTGTGGGTATATGCTTTCATACTTCACAAGGTGCAATCGTGCATACAGGTGACTTTAAATTTGATCAATCGCAGTTATCACAGAATTCAGATTTGGGGAAAATTGCGGAAATAGGCAACAAAGGTGTTTTATGTGTTCTTTCAGATAGCACCAATGCAGAGAAGCCTGGGTATACGGTTTCCGAATCCGTTGTCAAACAAGAAATTGCAGATGTAACATATAATGCAAAGGGACGCGTATTTGCTGCATGCCTTTCCACTAACGTCGGACGAATTCAACAAATTGTTCAGGCAGCTGTAGACAGCAACAGAAAGCTTGTTGTTGTTTCTTCATCCAACAGACCGAAACTTCACGATTGCAACAGAACTAGAATACTTACACATACCGGATGACCTGCTTGTACCTGTTAATGAACTTGGCAGCCTAAAAGAATGAAAATGTAGTAGTCCTTACGATTGGGACGCATTCCCAACTTATGTCTTCTCTTTTAAAAATGGCCAAAGGCACTCATAAACATGCTCAAATAAAACAACAAGACATTGTTATGATTGCAGCTTCGCCCTCACCTGGGACAGAAGTAACGGTAGCTAAGGTGATAGACAAGCTATACCGCGCCGGTGCTGTTGTTATTTATGGTCAAAAGAAAATTCATTCCTCAGGGCACGGTTGTCAGGAAGAACTTAAGTTAATGTTGAACTTGCTTAAGCCAACGTATGTTATTCCAATCCAAGGGGAGTTCAAAATGCAAAGAGCGCTCTCTAAAGTGGCAGAAAGCGTTGGAATTAATAAAGATAACATCTTCTTATTGAATAAAGGAGAAGTTGTTGAGTTTAACAAAGGTACTGGAAAATATGCTGGAAAAGTATATGCCGGAAATGTGTTAATTGACGGTCTTGGGGTCGGGGACATTGGAAATATCGTATTAAGAGATCGTAGATTGTTGTCTCAAGACGGTATTATGGTGGTTGTCGTTTCCATCAGCAAGAGCCAAAAAAGAATTATTGCAGGTCCAGAAATTCTTTCAAGAGGTTTTGTTTATGTAAGGGAGTCAGAGGAACTTCTAGACAGAGCAAATGTGATTGTGACAGAAATTCTCGACAATGCCGTAAAAGAACAAGTTCTCGAGTGGTCAAGCTTGAAGCTGAAAATAAGAGAATCCCTCAATCAGCACTTATATGAAAAGACTAGACGTCGCCCAATGATCCTTCCCATCATCATGGAAGTATAATATTTCTTACCCGCAGTGTGGCAGTTAATGCCGCACTGCGGGTTTTGTTTTTCTTTTAGTTGCGAATGAAAAAAAACATCGCGTCAATACTATACTTGAGAAAACTTATTCTAGATGGGACGGAAGGAGATTATCACATGTCTGATTTTACATATCAATCATCAGAACAAACACAAGGGGAGCCAAACAAGCAGGATGCAGGGAAGGATTCCTTAGTCAATAAAATCCAGCAGCTTGGTCAAACGAATGTTGCCCAAATGCCACCTGACTCAAAAATTCATTGTCTTACCATAGTCGGTCAAATCGAGGGGCATGTCCAATTACCTCCTCAAAACAAAACAACCAAATACGAACATGTTATTCCTCAAATAGTTGCAATTGAGCAAAATCCAAATATTGAAGGCCTGCTAGTTATTTTAAATACGGTAGGTGGAGATGTCGAAGCGGGGTTGGCTATATCGGAAATGCTAGCTTCCTTGTCAAAACCAACCGTCTCACTCGTGCTTGGTGGCGGGCATTCCATCGGTGTACCTATTGCGGTCTCTTGTGACTATTCTTTTATTGCGGAAACTGCCACAATGACCATTCATCCTGTTCGATTGACAGGTTTGGTTATTGGTGTTCCCCAAACTTTTGAATACCTTGATAAAATGCAAGACAGGGTCATTAACTTTGTAACCAAAAATTCCGGTATTCCTGAAGAGAAATTCAAGGAGTTGATGCTCTCAAAAGGAAATCTCACCCGTGATATCGGAACGAATGTAGTTGGTGCAGATGCTGTGGAGTACGGGCTAATTGATCAAGTTGGTGGAGTTGGTGAAGCGATTCGAAAGCTGAATGAGATGGTAGAAGCAAAAAATCCAAATAAAACGCAAGAAGGGAAGATGTTGCAATGATTCTCTATACGACCATGCCGCAGGAATTGATCTTTCCAGTGGAAAATGGCGAATTTGAAAAACAACGTGTGATTGATTTTAACGGCGTCTCCTTAGTTGTTCAACAAACAGAGATGAACAACTATCAGATTGTCCGAAATTTGAGCACAGACCCGGCACATTATCTTAGTAGCGAGTATTCTCCAGGTCAAACGATTAATTTTCTTTAACAACGTTTCAAGTGTTAGGGCTTATGTTATAATACAAGCATCAGAGGAAAAAGCAGCCAGTATTTGTTGGCTGCTTTCTTCTTCTCATTATGGTCAGATAGGTGAGAAATATGTCAAAACGAAAAAAGAGACAAAGAAAGACCAAAAACCGGGATGAATGGAAACGCACCGTCACCTTTGAAGTGATGGGGCTGCTGTTGTTGGCCATTACATGTATAGCGATTGCCAAACTTGGTATGGTAGGACAAACATTTGTTCTGTTATTTCGTTTTTTTAGTTGGAGAATGGTATATGCTTATGCTTCTTGGGTTATTGCTCTTGTCGGGCTATATCATCTGGAAAAGGGAGCTTCCTACCTTCTTCTCAAGGCAATTGGTTGGTGTGTACGTTATTATGATGTCTGTTTTATTACTTAGCCATGTTACGCTTTTCAGGATGTTGTCACGCGGAGGCTCATTTGCTGATCCATCCGTTATCGGCAATACATGGGAGCTTTTTTGGCTAGAAGTCAACGGAGAAACAAGTACAACAGACCTTGGCGGCGGTATGATGGGAGCGGTATTGTTTGCCCTGTTCCACCTGCTATTTGATGCAAGAGGTGCACAGTGGATTGCTATGATATTCATCGTGATTGGTATCATATTAGTCACTGGAAAATCCCTCAATGACACGGTAATCAAAGTTGCTGCAGGCTTATTCGGTTTTGCGAAAAATCAATGGGTTGCATTTATGGAAGATATGAAAGGTTGGAAAGAGGACAGCAATAAACGAAAAAAAGAGAAACAAGCAGAAGAGAAAAAGCAAAAATCAGAGAAAAAAGAAAAAACAGAAGAAGTCCTTGTTGTGGAAGATACTTCAGAAGAAATCATCTCTCCGCCTATCATTTCGTCTTTTAACGACCGGGAGTCAGAAGTAAACCAGGTTGAAGCAGAACCTGTAGCATCTTCAAGTGAAGACAAAGAGGCTGGACAAGAAGGAGCCGGGGAGCTCATTGCAGGTCCTATGGCCTTTACGGAAGTAGAAAATAAGGAATATGTTCTTCCGTCTCTTGATCTTTTAAACAAGCCGATTGCGAATCATCAGACAACAGAGCATGAAAACATTTATCAGAACGCTAGAAAGTTAGAGAAGACGTTTGCTAGCTTTGGGGTAAAAGCTAAAGTAACGAAGGTTCATCTCGGTCCGGCTGTTACAAAATATGAAGTATATCCAGATGTCGGTGTTAAAGTCAGCAAGATTGTAAACTTAAGTGACGATTTGGCACTTGCACTGGCAGCCAAAGATATACGAATTGAAGCCCCAATACCGGGCAAGTCGGCTATTGGAATTGAAGTGCCAAATAATGAAGTTGCAATGGTATCCCTAAGAGAAGTTTTAGATACCAAACAGGCCGAAAAGCCGGATGCGAAGTTATTGATTGGCTTAGGACGTGATATTTCTGGAGAGTCTGTCGTGGCAGAGCTTAATAAAATGCCCCATCTTCTTGTGGCCGGTGCAACAGGAAGTGGTAAAAGTGTATGTATAAACGGAATTATCACTAGTATTTTGGTGCGTGCAAAGCCACATGAAGTAAAAATGATGATGATCGACCCTAAAATGGTAGAGTTGAATATGTATAATGGGGTACCACATCTATTGGCACCAGTTGTAACGGATCCTAAGAAGGCCTCTCAAGCACTGAAGAAAGTGGTAAATGAGATGGAACGGCGTTATGAGCTGTTCTCCCACACGGGTACAAGAAATATCGAGGGGTATAATGACTACATAAAGAGACACAATCAGGATGAAGAAGCAAAACAGCCTTCCTTACCATACATTGTGGTAATTGTAGATGAGCTTGCCGACTTAATGATGGTCGCTTCCTCCGATGTCGAAGACTGTATAACAAGGCTTGCCCAAATGGCTCGTGCAGCAGGGATCCACCTGATTATTGCCACACAGAGACCATCTGTTGATGTTATTACAGGGGTTATTAAAGCGAATATCCCATCTAGGATCGCCTTTAGCGTTTCGTCACAGACAGACTCTAGAACGATTTTGGATATGGGAGGAGCGGAAAAACTTCTTGGACGAGGGGACATGCTGTTTCTGCCGGTTGGTGCTTCCAAACCTATAAGGGTACAGGGCGCATTCCTATCTGATGAAGAGGTGGAGCGCATTGTAGACTTTGTCATCGAACAGCAGAAGGCCCAATATCAGGAGGAAATGATTCCTCAGGATATCAATGAAGAAGTGGAAGATGTGAATGATGATCTTTATGATGATGCTGTGCAGCTGGTACTAGAGATGCAGACTGCCTCTGTATCCATGCTTCAGCGTCGATTCCGGATAGGATACACAAGAGCTGCAAGGTTAATCGACGCCATGGAAGTAAGGGGAGTAGTTGGACCTTATGAGGGCAGCAAACCGCGAACGGTATTAATATCAGGAAATCAAAGTGAAGATGTGGGTTCATAAAAAGCAATTGGAAAGGCGGCTATCAAAAGCCGCCTTTTTATCATATATAAATGAAAAAATGCATAAAACGCTTACTTTTTCGACAAAAAACTATAATTTCTATTTATTTTACCCCTAAAAAGTGTTATATTATTTTGGATTAATAGGAAAACATGAAAGTGTTTTGTAAACGGTTAATGGGGGATCAGTTATGACGATTCGGTCAGACAGCAGACATTTGTATTTACTAGTTGTAGACAAATTAAAGCAAGATATCGAGAATAAGGTGTATAAAGAGAAAGAAAAATTACCTTCCGAATTCGAATTGTCTCGACGTCTAGGTGTTAGCAGAGCAACATTGAGAGAAGCATTGCGTGTATTAGAAGAAGAAAATATTGTCGTAAGAAGACACGGTGTCGGAACCTTTGTTAATTCTAAGCCGGTATTCTCATCAGGGATCGAACAGCTAAATTCTGTAACGGAAATGATCTCACAAGCTGGAATGAAGCCGGGGACGGTCTTTTTAACTTCCACCATTGAAACACCAAGCGATGAAGAATTAATAAAATTCAATAACAAAGAAATCAGTGAAGTCCTTCACTTTGAGCGTGTAAGAACAGCCAATGATTTACCGGTTGTTTACTGTATTGATAAAATTCCTACCACGATCGTAGAAGACTATCAATCCTATAAGAACGAATCTCTCCTAAAACTTCTTGAAAAAGAAGCGGGTAGATATATTTCTTATGCGGTAACCCATATTGAACCAATCGGTTACCATGATAAAATTTCACCGATTCTTGAATGTGAACCTGAGACGGCATTGCTCGTATTAAAACAAATGCATTATGATCAAAATGACGAACCAATTCTTTATTCACTCAACTATTTTAGAGCAGACAAATTCAGCTTCCATGTTTTAAGAAAGCGTCCATAAAGACTACGGAACACCACAAATTCGTGGTGTTTTTATTTTGAGCATTTCTGGGCTATCTGACTTGTAAATCTTTCTAATTTAACGTTATATTGGGTTTAGGACTATTTTTTGAACGTTATAGAAAGAATAGTACTGTCTATATTTTTATACGATTAATAACAGAATGAAAATCTGTTGTGCTAAGCATCAAAGTAAAGGAGGAGATTTCTTGAAACTAGTTGATGAAAGAACGTACACGCTTAATGGAATTAACGTTCACACTATTCCGACGAATAAGTTCAAAACGAATACTATTGTATTGAAAGTAAAGGCTCCGTTATCAGAAGAAGATGTTACGGTTCGTGCTATATTGCCGTATGTCCTTCAGAACGCAACAGAGTCCCATCCGCAACCTTCCCAATTCAGGGCATATCTTGATGAATTATATGGTGCCAGCCTTGCTGTGGACCTTAGCAAAAAAGGCGAAGATCACATCATATCCATAAGGTTAGAGATTGCCAATGAAAAGTTTCTAAAAGATTCCACACCACTCCTTGAAAAAGGGATTGAATTGTTAAGCGAAGTACTATTGAAGCCGGTAACAGAAGGAAATGGCTTCAAACTAGCCACAGTGGAAAAGGAAAAAAGGGCATTAAAACAAAGAATTCAATCTGTATACGATGATAAAATGCGTTATGCAAGTCAGCGTCTTATCGAAGAAATGTGTGCAGAGGAACCTTACCGCCTAAGTGCAAACGGTGAAAAGGATAAAGTAGAGGCAATAACATCAGAATCTCTTTACAGCTATTATCAAAACATGTTGAAAACCAATGATATTCACCTTTATTTGGTGGGAGATATAAAAGAAGAAGAAGTAGACGAATACGTTAAAAAGTACTTTGTATTGCCTGACCAGGAAAACAAAGTTACCTCTTCCATCCAACAGCCTAATAAAGATATGAAAGAACCGAACGAAGTCATAGAACGCCAAGATATTAAACAAGGTAAATTAAATATTGGCTTCAGAACAAACGTGACATTTAAAGATGATCTTTACTATGCTTTGCAAGTCTTCAATGGCATCTTTGGCGGTTTTTCTCATTCTAAGCTTTTTATTAATGTAAGGGAAAAGGAGAGTTTGGCCTATTATGCTGCGTCCAGAGTAGAGAGTCATAAAGGGTTATTACTTGTTATGTCTGGGATTGACTTTTCCAATTACGAAAAAGCAGTGACCATCATCAATCAACAAATTGAGGCGATGAAAAAAGGGGAATATACAGACGGTGAAATTTCCCAGACGAAAGCGGTCATTAAAAATCAAATTCTTGAAACAATTGATACTGCAAGAGGATTGATTGAAGTTCTTTATAATAATGAAGTTTCAGAAGTTGACAAACCAATAGAGGCATTCCTTGAAGGGGTAGAGAATGTTACAAAAGAGGAAATCCAGGAAGTTGCCAAGATGGTTGAACTCGATACTACCTACTTTTTGACAGGAAAGGAGGCGTAAAAGATGGAAAAGATCGAATTTAAACAACTAGAAGAAAACTTATATCACGAAACACTAGACAATGGATTAGAAGTGTATCTTTTACCAAAATCCGGTTTTCATAAAACATATGCGACATTTACAACCAAGTACGGCTCTATAGATAATAAGTTTGTACCACTTGGCGAGGACGATTTTGTAACCGTCCCGGATGGAATTGCTCATTTTTTAGAGCACAAGCTTTTCGAAAAAGAGCATGGGGACGTTTTTCAAGATTTCAGTAAACAAGGCGCATCTGCTAATGCCTTTACATCTTTTACTAGAACGGCCTATCTTTTCTCCAGTACATCAAATGTGGAAAAAAATCTTGAAACTTTGATGGACTTTGTGCAAGCACCGTATTTTACGGAAAAAACTGTGGAAAAAGAGAAAGGAATTATCGGACAAGAGATTACGATGTATGAAGATAATGCCGATTGGCGTGCCTATTTTGGATTGATTGAAAGCATGTTTCATTCACATCCTGTTAAAATAGATATTGCAGGTACCATTGATTCCATCTCTAAGATAACAAAAGATTCCTTATACACATGCTACGAGACGTTTTACCATCCGAGCAACATGCTCTTATTCATTGTCGGTCCAATGGATACATCAGAGATGATGCAATTTATCAAAGATAATCAAGCGCAGAAAACGTTCAAAGAAAAAGAAGAAATAAAACGTCAATTTGATGAAGAACCAACTTCCGTGAGCGAAAAGAAGAAAGTTCTAAAGATGAATGTCCATACGTCAAAATGTATGGTTGGAATAAAAGAGTCTAATCCAACTAAACAAGGACCAGAACTTCTCAAGCATGAACTGACAGTGAACATATTGCTCGACCTATTGTTCGGGAAAAGTTCTGATCACTACCAAAAACTTTATGATGACGGTCTGATTGATGAAACATTTGCTTATGATTATACTGGAGAAAATGGATTCGGCTTTGCCATGCTTGGCGGAGATACTTCAGAACCGGATAAATTAGCAGAGAGAGTTCAAAATATATTGCTGCAATTTGATCCAAACTCAATTGAAGAACAGGAACTGGAACGAATTAAAAAGAAGAAAATTGGTTCTTTCCTGAGAGCACTTAACTCACCAGAATTCATTGCAAACCAATTTACCCGGTATGCTTTTAATAATATGGATCTTTTTGAGGTTACGCCTCAACTTGAGAAAATTACGCTTGAAGACCTAAAAGCCGTTGCTAAGGACTTTATCAAGGAAGAAGCATTCACAACGTGCCAAGTTGTGCCAAAATAAAGATACAACGAAGTCCGGTTCGGCACTATTCGAACCGGCTTCTTTTTATAAAGGATGATATACATGAGAAAAACAGCACTTTTTAATTGGAGCAAGCGGGGATATTGGCAGAGAAATTGCCAAAAACCTTTTGAAAGACGGCTACACAACCTATCTCCACTATAACCAGGACAATCAATCCATACATAAGCTGCAGAATGAATTTGGCGAAGAAAAGGTTATTCCCATCCAATCAGACCTGAGCACTGAAGATGGCGTACATAAGCTTAAAAACAGCACGTACACATTTGTTGATACGATTATTTATAATGCAGGGACTACCTTTTATGGATTGATGACAGATGTCGACGAACAAACAAAGCAACAAATGATACAACTTAACATAACATCATTATATTCAACCATCCAAGCTTTTCTACCCGAAATGGTTAGAAAGCAAAATGGCAATATTGTCGTTGTCTCTTCGATCTGGGGGGAAATAGGGGCTTCTTGTGAAGTGCTTTACTCGATGACAAAAGGTGCACAGCTCTCTTTTGTAAAAGCGTTGGCCAAAGAAGTGGCTTTGAATGGAATTAGAGTAAACGCGATAACACCTGGAGCCGTATCAACAAAAATGTTGAATAATTTATCTGAGGAAGAAAAACAGGAAATAAGTGATGATATTCCAATGGGGAGATTAGCTCAACCTTATGAAATTGCCGATTCTGTAAGCTTTTTGCTTTCAGAAAAGTCCTCTTATATTTCAGGACAAGTTTTAGGAGTAAATGGCGGATGGAATTAACAAACGATGAATAAATGAGACAGGAGCTTCACATACTAACTCTTGAACAAATGTGGAAGGAGGAGTTAATATGTCAGTACTTGATAACTGGGATCAATGGAAAGGTTTTTTAGGTGATCGTTTGAATCATGCAGAACATGAAGGAATGGACAATGGGGCTATTTCTCAACTTGCTTATGAAATCGGTGACTATCTTGCAAAAGAAGTAGAAGCGAAAAACCCGCAAGAGAGAGTTCTAGCTGACCTTTGGAAAGTTGCAAGTCCAGAAGAGCAACATGCTATTGCTAATATGATGGTAAAATTGGTTCAAAACGACTCAACGCATTAAGAGAGGCCTCTACCTCTCTTTTTTTGTTTGTCAAAATTCGAGATTATTCATAAGTAATTACTTTCTTATTAAAGAAATATTGGATATGATAGAAGTAACATACAGCAGAACGAATAGTTAGAGAGGGTGAAGGGGTTTGATGGAGAAAAAAGAGTGGTATTTAGAATATGAAATACATATTAACAGGCCAGGGCTACTTGGAGACATCGCATCCCTTTTAGGTATGCTATCCATCAATATTGTTACAATAAACGGGGTGGATGATGCAAGAAGGGGAATGCTTTTGCTCAGTGATTCAAATGAGCAAATAGTCCGTCTTGAATCTATCTTGAATACAATGGATAATATAACTGTTACAAAGCTGCGTGAACCAAAATTGCGCGATCGCTTGGCGGTGCGACATGGAAGATACATACAGAGGGATGCTGATGATAAAAAAACGTTTCGCTTTGTACGTGATGAATTAGGTTTATTGGTTGATTTCCTTGCCGAACTATTCAAACAGGACGGTCATAAGCTTATTGGAATTAGGGGGATGCCGCGTGTAGGCAAAACGGAATCAATCGTTGCTTCTAGTGTATGTGCTAACAAAAGATGGTTATTTGTATCAAGCACGTTGCTAAAACAAACTATCCGAAGTCAATTGATAGAAGATGAATATAATGTGGACAACCTATTTATTATAGATGGTATCGTATCAACCAAAAGGGCAAATGAAAAACATTGGCAGTTAATTCGTGAAATAATGCGAATATCTGCTGTAAAAGTGGTTGAACATCCTGATATTTTCGTGCAAAATACAGAATATAAACTAGATGATTTCGATTATATTATTGAACTTAGAAATAATGAAGATGAAGAAATCACCTATGATGTGGTGCAACCAAATAATATGTTTGATGAGAATCCTTTCGGGGGTTTTGATTTCTAAAAATGTTGGAAGGTGTAATTGTTGACAGAACTAGGTAATAGACTGAAACAGGCAAGAGAAGAAAAAGGCTTGTCACTGGAAGATTTACAAACCGTTACAAAAATACAAAAAAGATATTTAATTGGAATAGAAGAAGGCAATTATTCCATCATGCCTGGTCAATTTTATGCACGTGCATTTATCAGACAATATTCTGAAGCTGTGGGGCTTGACCCGGAACTTATCTTTGAGGAGTACCAAAATGATATTCCTGCAAATGACAAAGATGAAATTCCACAATTATCAAGAGTGAAAACTCGAAAACAGGTACCAACGTCGTCCAAAAACACAAAGGTATTTAATTTTATCCCAAAAGTTCTAATGTTCTTAGCATTTGTTGCAGTGGTTGCCATCATCTATGTGCTCTTTCAAAATTGGGGTGTAGGAAGCTCATCTGACACTCAACAGGATAACAAGAATGTAGTCTATGACCCTGCAGACACAGCAAATGAAGGACAAGATGAAAACGAAACAGAAGATACTAAAGAAGAACAGCCTGAAGAAACAGAGGAAGAAGCAGTAGAAGAGGAAGAACCTGTTGAAGAAAAACCGACAACAGGTACTTTAACAGAAGTAAGTTCAAACAGTCCGAATGCGATCTTGGAACTAAAGGATACGGATAAATTTGAAGTGGAGATTGCAGCAGACGGCGGAAACACTTGGGTAGGAGTTAACAATGCAGACGGAGATTACTACCTTAACAAAGAGCTTAAAGACGGGAATTCGGAAACAATAGACTTATCTTCAGAAAAAGAAATTCTATTAAATGTAGGTTGGGTTCCAGCCACTAAAATTAAGATAAACGGCGAAGCATTTGAATTTCCATTTCCAGTTAAAGACGTAACAACACAGAAAGTCACTATTAAATTTGTACCTAATGGTCAACAATAAAGTCATCAGGATGATGGCTTTTTTTGTACAGACCTATAGGAGAATGCTTTCACCAAAGCAAATAATAGACCTAAAACCCTTAAGCAAACATTAGACAAACCTGTATATTTTATGTATAGTGGAAAAGCAATATTGAATGCTGGAGGAATGAACGTGAATTTACCTAACAAAATTACTGTTTCAAGAATTTTTATGATTCCGATCTTTATGATTCTAATGCTTGCACCCTTAAATTGGGGAGATCTTGCCATTGGAGATGAGTCGATTCCATACACACATCTTCTTGCTGCACTTATTTTTATCATAGCATCCATCACCGATTGGGTAGATGGTTATTATGCAAGAAAACTAAACCTTGTTACCAACCTTGGAAAGTTCCTAGATCCACTTGCAGATAAGCTATTGGTGTCGGCAGCATTGATTGCACTTGTCGAGTTGCAATTGGCTCCAGCGTGGATCGTCATTGTCATCATCAGCAGAGAATTCGCTGTTACCGGTCTGCGTTTAGTTCTAGCAGGTGAAGGGGAAGTTGTTGCGGCGAATATGCTAGGCAAAATCAAAACTTGGGCTCAAATTATTGCGGTATCTGCACTACTATTACATAACTTGCCATTTGAACTGATCGGTTTCCCATTTGCCACTATTGCTCTATGGGTAGCGATGATCTTTACCATTTACTCTGGTTGGGACTATTTCTACAAAAACAGACAAGCATTTGTTAATTCTAAATAGACAAAAAAAGATTATTTTATAGTAGCTTATAGCTGGTGATTGGAGCAAAAGGCGAAGACTCCTGCGGGGAAGTAGCGGCAATGTTGAGACCCCTGAAGCGTTGTGAGGAGGCTCAAGGTCGCCCCGCGGAAAGCGAAGCCGTTTGCGGAGATCAACAGCGACGTTATCCAGAACCAGTAAAAGGGGAGAGTGCTATGATAAGAAACGCAGAGATTATAGCTGTAGGCTCTGAATTACTATTGGGACAAATCTGTAATACAAATGCCCAATACCTTTCAAAACAACTTGCAGAATTAGGAATAAACGTCTTTTATCATACAGTGGTCGGAGATAATCCTTCTAGACTTGAAGAAGTAATAACAACAGCAAAACAACGTTCCAATCTTCTTATATTCACTGGAGGTCTTGGTCCGACCAAAGATGACCTGACTAAAGAAACCATATCAAGAGTGCTCGATAAACAATTGGTTATGGATGAAGAAGCTCTAACCAACATTAAGGATTATTATAAAAAATCACAACGAGTGATGAGTGAAAACAATAAAAAGCAGGCGCTTGTTTTAGAAGGCTCCTCTATTTTGGTAAACGAGTTTGGAATGGCTCCGGGGATGGCGCTGACTGAAGGTTCTCATACATACATGCTTTTACCTGGTCCGCCAAAAGAACTTCAGCCAATGTTTTCAGTCCACGGCAGAGAGTACCTGCTAGATAAGCTTGGAGTCAAAGAGCAAATTGTCTCCAAAGTGCTCCGCTTTTTTGGTATTGGGGAATCACAATTGGAAACAGATATTGAAGATATCATTGACAGGCAGACAAACCCAACCATTGCTCCACTAGCAGGAGACAACGAGGTCACACTGCGATTAACTGCAAAGCATCAATCTATTGATGAAGCAAACCGTTTAATAGATCAATGCGAAAAAGAGATCTTGGATAGAGTGGGAGAATTCTTTTTTGGATATGACGAAGATACCATTTATTCTGTTCTCTTTAAAAAGATTCAAGATTCCCACTACACTCTAAGCAGTGCCGAGAGCCTTACGGGCGGTTTGTTCTCTGAGAAAATGACAAGCTTCACCGGTGCCTCCGAAGTGATTGAAGGTGCCATTGTCAGCTATACTAATAGCGTGAAGGAAAATGTACTGGGAGTTAAAAAACACACCCTTGAAACCGATGGAGCAGTAAGTGAGCAGGCTGCAAAAGAAATGGCAAACGGCGTGAAGAAATTACTGCAAACAGATATCGGCATCAGTTTTACCGGAGTTGCAGGGCCTGGTACAATGGATAATCAACCTGTTGGAACAGTGTTTATCGGAATTGCCCTTCCTAACGGTGAAACTACCGTTCATAAAATTCATCTAGCAGGAACGAGAGACGGTATAAGACATAGATCAGCTAAATATGGCTGCCACTACCTATTGAAAGAATTGTTCAAGTAGTTGAGGGGAACTTCAACTGCTTTTTCTTTTGAGACAAAAAAACCAATTTTGTATTTTCACCAAAATCTCACCCACAAAATCCCTTTTTCCCCTTAAAGCAAATTCAATATTTTACGCAAAAATCTCACTATAAAAAAACCGAATGGATGTTCGTTTTTTGGTTGCCAAACGAATTGAAAAAGGGTATAGTAAGAGTAGTTAATAGATACTAATCATTTAGTTTAATAGATAAGAGGAGGAAATTGTGTGAGTGATCGTAAAGCGGCTTTAGATATGGCGTTAAAACAGATAGAAAAGCAATTCGGAAAAGGTTCCATAATGAAATTAGGGGAACAAACAGAACGTAAGATTTCCACTATTCCAAGTGGATCGTTGGCATTGGATGTTGCATTGGGTGCTGGCGGATATCCTCGAGGCAGAGTGGTAGAAATATATGGTCCTGAATCTTCTGGTAAAACAACTGTAGCCCTTCATGCTATCGCTGAAGTACAGCAACAAGGCGGACAGGCTGCGTTTATCGATGCAGAGCATGCGTTGGATCCAGTATATGCACAAAAACTTGGCGTAAACATTGATGAGCTTCTTCTTTCTCAGCCAGATACTGGTGAGCAAGCATTGGAAATCGCAGAAGCTCTTGTAAGAAGTGGTGCGGTTGACATTATCGTTGTCGATTCTGTAGCGGCCCTAGTACCTAAAGCGGAAATCGAAGGGGAAATGGGAGATTCTCACGTTGGTCTTCAAGCTCGTTTAATGTCCCAAGCACTTCGTAAACTTTCTGGTGCCATCAATAAATCAAAAACCATTGCTATTTTCATCAACCAGATTCGTGAAAAAGTCGGGGTTATGTTTGGTAATCCGGAAACGACTCCTGGTGGCCGTGCCCTGAAATTCTACTCTTCCGTACGTTTAGAAGTTCGTCGTGCTGAGCAGTTGAAACAAGGTCATGATATTGTCGGGAATAAAACAAAAATTAAAGTTGTAAAAAATAAAATTGCTCCTCCTTTCAAAGTAGCAGAAGTGGATATCATGTACGGTGAAGGTATCTCAAGAGAAGGGGAAGTAATTGATATGGGATCCGATTTGGATATTGTCCAAAAAAGTGGTTCATGGTATTCCTACAATGAAGAAAGACTTGGACAAGGACGCGAAAATGCAAAGCAATTCCTAAAAGAAAATAAAGATATCCTAAAAGAAATTCACCAGCAAATCCGTGATCATCACGGATTGGATAAAGATTTAACCGCACCAGCGGAAGAAGAAATGGATCAAGAAGAATTAGATTTTTAATACTCAAACCAGGCCCTGTACATCAATACAGGGCCTGTAATTTTATAAAATTTCACTAAATTTATAAAAAAATCATTAAAAACAGGATTAGTTTACCAAAAAGGTCATATCCTTAGCGGGACAGGCTTGACAATAATTTTTCACAGATTTACAATTAGTATGTATAATTTACATTTTGTTAGAATTTTAGAGCTATAAAAAAGCAAAAGCCCTTGAGCTGTATATTGACAAACATTGTTACAATGTACATGCCGACAATGAAATCTAGCAAGAAAAAAGTTCATAGCAAGAGGAGGTGTAATGATGGATAATTTTATGCCAATTATTATCTCCGCTTTGCTTGCCCTAATCGTCGGTGTAGTTGTTGGCTTTTATGTTCGTAAATCCATTGCAGAACAGAAGATTGCTGGCGCAAGAAGTGTCGCAGATCAAATTGTGGAAGATTCCAGACGCGAAGCTGAATCGCTTAAAAAAGAAGCACTTTTGGAAGCAAAGGACGAAATTCACAAACTTCGAACTGAAGCTGAACGTGATATTCGAGACCGTAGAAGCGAACTGCAAAAACAAGAAAATCGTTTAATGCAAAAAGAAGAGAATCTGGATCGAAAAGATGAATCGCTTGATAAGCGAGAAGTAGCATTAGAAAGGCGTGAAGATTCTTTAAACGATAGACAACAGCATATTGAAGAATTAGAAAGCAAAGTGGATGATATAGTGCGTAAACAGCAAGAAGAGCTAGAACGCATTTCAGCATTAACACGAGAAGAAGCCAAACATATCATTTTGGATCGTGTTGAGAACGAATTATCCCACGACATTGCTCTTATGGTCAAAGAAAGTGAAAACAGAGCAAAAGAAGATGCGGATAAAAAGGCAAGGGAGATCCTCTCATTAGCCGTTCAACGTTGTGCCGCAGACCATGTGGCTGAGACAACAGTATCCGTCGTTAACTTACCTAATGATGAAATGAAAGGCCGAATCATTGGTCGTGAAGGACGTAATATTCGTACTCTTGAAACACTTACTGGTATCGATTTGATTATTGATGATACGCCAGAGGCAGTTATTCTATCAGGTTTTGATCCAATCAGACGTGAGACTGCACGCATTGCTTTAGATAAGCTTGTCCAAGATGGACGTATTCACCCTGCACGTATTGAGGAAATGGTTGAGAAATCAAGACGTGAAGTAGATGAGTATATTCGTGAAATGGGCGAACAGACAACATTTGAAGTTGGTGTACATGGTCTACATCCTGATTTAATCAAGATTCTGGGACGACTGAAGTTCCGTACAAGCTACGGGCAAAATGTTCTGAAGCATTCTATGGAAGTAGCATTTCTATCAGGTCTTATGGCTGCTGAGCTTGGTGAGGATGAAACACTTGCCCGCCGTGCAGGTTTACTACATGATATTGGAAAAGCTGTCGATCATGAAGTCGAAGGAAGCCATGTGGAAATCGGTGTGGAATTGGCAACAAAGTATAAAGAACATCCAGTTGTCATTAACAGTATTGCTTCCCACCATGGTGATACAGAGCCAACTTCCATCATTGCAGTCTTGGTTGCTGCAGCAGATGCACTATCTGCGGCTAGACCAGGAGCGCGTAGTGAAACGTTGGAAAACTATATCCGCAGACTTGAAAAGTTGGAAGAGATTTCCGAAAGCTATGAAGGTGTAGAAAAGTCCTTTGCGATTCAAGCAGGACGTGAGGTTCGTATCATGGTGAAACCTGATACTATTGACGACCTTGAGGCTCATCGATTGGCACGGGATATTCGAAAACGCATTGAAGAAGAACTGGATTATCCAGGACATATTAAAGTGACGGTCATTCGTGAAACAAGAGCCGTAGAGTATGCAAAATAAAGTGGTGCTTGCACCGCTTTATTTTTTTTCGTTTATTTGCATACCGCGCCTACATATGTAAAACTAAAAAGAGAAATTGATTGTAAGAAGGGATTAGTGAATGTGAGAATATTATTTATTGGAGATGTAGTAGGATCACCAGGAAGAAAAATGGTGAGCGAATACCTGCCAAAACTAAAAAGTAAATATAAACCGGCAGTTACCATAGTGAACGGAGAAAACGCAGCGGGCGGAAAAGGAATAACGGAAAAAATCTATCAAGGATTTTTAAAAGCCGGTGCCAATCTAGTAACACTAGGAAATCATACATGGGACAACAGGGAGATTTTTGAATTTATTGAAGGCGCAAAGCATATGATCAGGCCGGCAAATTTCCCAAGTTCAAATCCTGGAAAAGGAATTGCCTATCTGCCATTTGAAGGAAAGGAGCTTGCGGTCATCAATCTTCAAGGCCGTACTTTTTTACCTCCAATAGATTGTCCTTTCAACAAAGTGGATGAACTTGTAGAAGAAGCAAAGAAAAGAACGCCGTTTATCTTTGTGGACTTCCATGCTGAAGCAACGAGTGAAAAGCAAGCAATAGGTTGGTATTTAGATGGAAGAGTTACAGGTGTTGTTGGAACACATACACATGTGCAAACAAATGATTATCGTATTCTTCCAGAAGGCACGGCATATATTACAGATGTAGGCATGACAGGGCCTTATGATGGTATTTTAGGTGTGGATAGAGAGGCAGTGCTTAAACGATTCACAACTGCGCTTCCTGTGAGGTTTGAAGTGACAGAGGGACGGGCCCAATTAAACGGGGTTCTAATAGATGTAGACATGAAAACAGGTAAGGCCAAGAAAATCCAACCATTGATGATTAATGAGGACCACCCTTTCTTTGATTAACCGAGAAGATAGAATATTTTGACGATTACACAATAAGTTAAGGCATATACAGAGCTCTTCCCGAATATAGTAGGAATGAAATTATTAACAATTCATTCATCTATGGATCTTTCACCATATACTGTAAATGTTAAGGAGGAGCTAGAAATGGAAATATTAAAGGTTTCAGCTAAGTCAAACCCAAATTCGGTAGCAGGGGCTTTAGCAGGGGTTTTAAGAGAGCGTGGAGGTGCCGAAATCCAAGCGATTGGGGCTGGTGCGCTTAATCAAGCAGTGAAGGCAGTTGCCATTGCTCGGGGATTTGTTGCGCCAAGTGGAGTGGATTTAATTTGTATCCCGGCATTTACAGACATTCTGATTGACGGAGAAGAAAGAACGGCCATCAAGCTGATAGTGGAGCCGAGATAAAAATATTCGTTTACTAAACCTGTTTGCTTGTACTTGCAAACAGGTTTGTTTTATTCTAATTCAATAGTGCATATGCTTGCTGTTCAAATAATGGAGGGGCTGTTCTTGAGAATATTTGATGCACATTGTGATGTGCTTTGGAGAATGTGGGAAAATAGAGAGATTTCATTTAAAGATAGTGAAATTTTGCATGTGACATGGGACGGATTAAAGAAGTCAGCTGCGAAGGTGCAATGTTTCGCTGTATATGTTCCTGAAAAAGTGAGGAAAGAATCTGCTTTTGATGTAGCGTTGGAAATGATTGATATCTTTTATGAAGAGATCTTGCAGAGGTTTCCTAACATGAAGCTTATTACAACGAAGAGGGATATAGCGGAACTTAAGGAAGGTCAGATAGGAGCCATTTTGACTTTAGAAGGTTGTGACGCTATAGGAACTGATATAGAGAAATTGAGAACCTTGTATCGATTAGGGATTTCTTCTGTCGGATTAACATGGAACCATGCTAATGCAGTTGCAGACGGGATTTTAGAAGAAAGAGGTGCCGGGTTAAGTTCTTTTGGGAAAAGTGTAGTGAAGCTGAACAACGACCATTTTATTTGGACAGATGTTTCCCACTTGTCTGTTAAAGGATTTTGGGATGTAATGGAATTAGGTGAATATGTGATTGCTTCACATTCCAATTGCAAGGATCTTTGTCATAATCCGAGGAATTTATCCGATGAACAAGTACAAGCGCTCATTCAAAAGGATGGTGCAATCGGGGTCACCTTTGTCCCGCAATTTTTGTCAAGCAACTCACAGGCGAGTATTACAGATATACTTCGTCATGTAGAACACTTCTGTACATTAGGTGCAGTAGATCATATAGGGTTTGGTTCAGACTTTGACGGAATTGACCAGACAGTTCAGGGACTGGGCAAAATTGAAGATTATAGTAATTTAGTGAATAGCTTATTAAAATACTATTCTGAAACAGAAATCAGAGGGTTTTTGTTTGATAATTTTTATAAAAGGTTCCCTAAATGACCGGGAATTATAAGGATTTTGCCTTTAAGTACTATACTGTTAAAATATCCAAATTTTTCGAAAGAAATTAATTCAAAGACTTGTATTTTTAAATAAATAGGTCTACAATGAAAGCGTTTAGTACATATTCAGCGGTTTTTAAGTCTGTTTTATATTTAATAGGTAACTTCTAGTTATATAAAGGGAATAATGCTACAATAAATATTGTACAAAATTCTGAAAACGAACGCAGTTAAAGGGGTGTAAGGCACATGATCAATCAACTTTCATGGAAAGTTGGAGGGCAACAAGGGGAAGGTATCGAAAGTACCGGTGAGATTTTCTCCATTGCATTAAATCGTTTAGGCTATTATTTATATGGTTATCGCCATTTTTCTTCTCGTATTAAAGGTGGACATACGAACAACAAAATTCGTGTGAGTACGACTCAGGTCCGTTCCATTTCGGACGACCTTGATATATTAGTAGCGTTTGATCAAGAAACAATCGACGTAAACTATCATGAACTCCGCGAAGGTGGAGTGGTAATTGCAGATGCAAAGTTTAAACCAAGCATACCTGAAGACGGGAAAGCTACATTGTACGCTGTACCATTCACTGAAATTGCTACTGAGCTTGGAACATCATTGATGAAGAACATGGTTGCTGTCGGAGCTTCAAGTGCCATCCTTGATTTAGATGCGGAATCATTCCGTGAAGTGGTGCAAGAAATTTTCGGACGCAAAGGCGAATCCATTGTTGAGAAAAACATGGAAGCGATCCGAGCAGGTGTTCAATTCATTAAAGATCAAGCTGAAAATTTAGAAACAATGCAGCTTGCAAAAGCAGACGGCAATAAACGACTATTCATGATCGGTAATGATGCGATTGCATTGGGTGCAGTTGCTGCAGGATCTCGTTTTATGCCGGCTTACCCAATTACTCCAGCATCTGAAATTATGGAATACTTAATCAAAAAGCTTCCAAAATTCGGCGGTACTGTGATTCAAACGGAAGATGAGATTGCTGCTTGTACCATGGCAATTGGTGCCAACTATGCAGGTGTACGTACTTTGACTGCTTCAGCAGGCCCGGGACTATCCTTAATGATGGAAGCAATTGGACTTTCTGGTATGACAGAAACACCGCTTGTAGTTGTGGACACGCAACGTGGAGGACCAAGTACAGGGTTACCGACAAAGATTGAGCAGTCTGACCTTATGGCGATGATCTATGGTACTCACGGAGAGATCCCGAAAGTGGTAATGGCTCCTAGTACTGTACAAGAGGCTTTCTACGATACAATCGAGGCATTTAACATTGCAGAAGAATATCAAGTACCTGTCATTCTTTTAACTGATCTTCAATTGTCTCTAGGGAAGCAATCGGTAGAAGCATTAGATTACAAAAACATTGAAATTAGACGCGGAAAGCTGGATATCAATCAAGAGCTTCCGGCTGCTGACGATAAAGCATATTTCAAACGATATGAAGTAACAGAAGATGGCGTATCTCCCCGTGTGATTCCTGGCATGAAACACGGTATCCATCACGTTACTGGTGTAGAGCACGAAGAGACAGGTAAGCCTTCTGAAGTTGCTGCGAACCGTCAAGCACAGATGGACAAGCGTCTTCGTAAATTGAATAACCTTAAATTCAATACGCCTGTTCATGTTAATGCAAAGCATGAAGAAGCGGATGTACTACTTGTTGGATTTAACTCGACGCGCGGAACGATCGAAGAGGCAATGGAAAGATTGGAATTGGAAGGTGTTAAAGCTAACCATGCACAAGTCCGCCTGATCCACCCATTCCCGACAGAAGAAATCGCGCCACTGGTAAAAGCGGCTAAAAAAGTTATTGTTGTGGAGTATAACGCTACTGGACAACTTGCAAACATCCTTAAAATGAATGTTGGCGAGCATGAGAAAATCCGTAGTCTCTTAAAGTATGATGGGGATCCATTCTTACCGAAAGAAATCCACACAAAATGCAAGGAGTTGTTATAAATGGCAACGTTTAAAGACTTTCGAAATAATGTAAAACCTAACTGGTGCCCTGGGTGTGGAGACTTCTCGGTACAAGCTGCCATTCAACGTGCTGCCGCAAATGTTGGTTTAGAGCCTGAAAATCTTGCAGTAGTATCTGGAATAGGGTGTTCTGGACGTATTTCCGGGTACATCAATTCCTACGGTTTCCATGGTATTCATGGTCGCTCTCTACCAATCGCACAAGGTGTGAAAATGGCGAATAAAGATCTTACGGTTATCGCTTCAGGTGGAGATGGAGATGGATTTGCCATCGGTTTAGGTCATACCATCCATGCAATTCGTCGAAATATTGATGTTACATACATCGTTATGGATAATCAGATTTATGGACTAACAAAAGGCCAAACATCACCACGTAGTGAAGTAGGATTCAAAACAAAATCTACACCACAAGGTTCCATTGAATCCTCACTGTCTGTAATGGAAATGGCTTTAACAGCAGGAGCGACATTTGTAGCGCAAAGCTTCTCTACTGATTTGAAAGACCTAACTTCCTTGATCGAACAAGGAATCAAGCATAAAGGGTTCTCTCTAATTAACGTGTTTAGCCCGTGTGTTACATATAATAAAGTGAACACATATGACTGGTTTAAAGAAAATTTGACAAAATTGGCTGACATTGAAGGTTATGACGCTCACAACAAAGTTTCTGCGATGCAGACACTAATGGAGCATAATGGCCTAGTAACTGGTTTGATCTATCAGAATAAGGACCAACAGTCTTATCAAGATTTGGTTCCTAATTATAGCGAAGAGCCTCTTGCAAAAGCAGATCTTCAATTAGACGAAGAACAATTCAACGCACTAGTAAAAGAATTCATGTAACAACCTGGAAGTCCTGGCTTAATTGCTGGGACTTTTTTAATTCTCTTGATTAGGAGTCATATAA